>JAKSCN010000329.1 GCA_022360595.1 Chromatiales bacterium | reverse complement strand
TTCTCTGCGGCCAGATGGATGGGATCAACTGGCGGGTAACGCTCTCACCGGAAGGAGAACCACTGATCTACGACAGTATGCACAACTGCGGCTGCTACCATCAGTTCTTTCCCACCAGGCGACTTGTAGTGCGACCACCGCCGAACACGTTGGATGAGAGTGCTTTTGTACCTGCGCGCGCGCCCGACATTGAACCCGGTCAGCGCCTGGTGCTCCGCATCGCCTCCCGCACGCATCATATCGAGGCCATCTATGCTGCGGTGGACGGTGCGGGCGGGGCAGAGCGCTATCAGTGGGCGGATTATGATCAGTTGCGTGCCATGCCTTTACCTGACGGTGGTAGCAGGAGCCTGTTTGAGCCGGTCACCGGTCTGATTGCGGGGACTGCGCGCAAGGAGCGCTGGATTCTCTGGCCCATGGGGATTCCTTCGCCTGGGGCAATGCGCCAGTGGGGGCATCACGCTACGGCCTTTGTCGGCAAGCGCTATTTTGATGACCCCTGTTTAATGGCGCAGTCGTTTGACTTGGCCGGTGCCACCGTTAATGGGAACACCCAACGAGCGTTGATCACTGATCGCTTCTGCGGTGGCCACAATATGGGGAATGAGTAGCGACATCGCCCTCGACATCACAAAATCGGCTCCAACGGAAACAGCCGCCAGAACTGCAGCTTCAGATACTTGAGCACCCCCACATCCTCCTCCGGGTTCTCCAACCCCACCTGCCAGCTATTCTCTGGCGCCATGTCCTGTTGGATGGCGCTCTCTATCTGTTTGGCGACCTGCTCATTGTGGATGAAGATGCCGATCTCGGTGTTGAGGTTGGCTGAACGGGGATCCAGATTGAATGTGCCGATGAAGGTGACCTCCCCATCGACCACCAGTGATTTTGCATGCAGTGAGAAGATCGGGGTGTGCTCAACGCCAAAAGGGACAGAGCGATCCGACAACTCCCTGCTGATCTGAGCGTCGGGTTTGAATTCATAGATCTTGATACCGGCCTCCAACAGCTCCTGACGCTGGTTGTAGTAGCCTGAAAAGGCTTGCAGATTGTCGGTGGAGGCGAGGGAGTTGGTAACAATAGAAACCTCTACACCACGTTGGATCAGGTCACGAAAAAGTGCCAGCCCACCCTCCGGCATTACCAGGTAAGGGCTTTGAATAGTGACGTTCTGTTTGGCTTGAGTGATAAGCTCAATCAAGGCCGATGTACTGGCGCCGCCCCCGGACAGATTGTCCGTCTCGCCGTTTTTACCCGGCATATCGCTAATAAAGCGGATATCTGTCCAGGCTAATTGGGCGATCAACGCCGAGAAGTTTTCGCCTGTCTCTTCAAGCGCCTGACGCACCGCAGGTGAAAAGTTTTTTCTATCCTGAGCATAGGCGTGTAACCAATCCCGATAGGCACTTTGCTGCGCAACGGTCAGCTCGGTTAGTTCATCGGCAAGCAGCGTCTCGATGGGTACCGTCAGCGGGTGGCGCCAGAAACGTTCAAAACTGGCTTCCATCTTCTCCACTACCGGCCCCGCAACCAGCACATCACGATCCCGGAAGTTGTACTCGTGGCTGTAGTCGTAATACTCATCAGCCATGTTGCGTCCGCCAGTAATCGCCGCCGTGTGATCGTAGATGACACTCTTGTCATGCATGCGCTGGTTGAAGCCACGAAAGTCGCTGAACAGATTTTTAATCCGCTGCCAGAGCGATACGCCTACCGAGTGTTGCGGGTTATAGATGCGGATCTCCACATTGGGGTGAGCGGCAATCGACAGCAGCGTTTCGGGCTCCGCATCGATAAGCAGGTCATCGACAACGACCCGCACCTTAACCCCACGGTCGGCGGCGCGCAGCAGGGCCTCGGTGGCCAGGGTGCCGACGTTATCCGTACTCCAGATGAAGTACTGAATATCGATAGACTGAGTGGCTGTTTCCGTTAGCCAGGCCCGGGCCAGCAGCGACTCTTCGCCTTTTTCCAGGACATAGGCGCCGCTTTGGTTGGGATGGGCCGCCGCCTGCTGGGCCAGTGCTTCAACAGGTGAGCTTGCACCACAAGCGAATGTTGTGGTGAGCAGTAGTAGGGCAAACAGAACGCGACTGTATATCCGACTTGTCAACATGGTTGCCTATCCGTGGGATGTTATTGGGACATACCGTCCAGAAAATTGTTGATCAGCATATGCGCCATCTCTTCTGTATTCTGTCCACCGGCCAGGTTGAGGCGCTGGCGGATTTTCAGAATGCAGATACCGTGGACACTAGCCCATAACACGCGGGCTGCCTGGCTGATACTCTGATCATCGTGGTCCGGCAGGGTGGTGGCGAGGACCTGCTCGATAAGACCAAAGACCTCTCCCAGCTTCTCCAGATACCAGTCGGGTAGCGCGTTGTCATTCTCCGCGACGTACTCAAACAGCATATTCCAGCGGGGTGAATGCTGTTCAGCATAATCGATATAGGTGGTCGCCATGGTGCAGAGTAGCGTTTTGCCCGATTGCCCGCTGTTGCACTGCTCGGACATCCGTTGAAAAAGCTGATCGAGGGTGCGGCCATTGAGCTGGAAGATCAGATCGTCGAGGTTTTCAAACACCAGGTAGAGAGTGCCTACGGTATAGCCGATGGCGCTGGCCACCTTGCGGGCGGAGAGCGCTTTATAGCCACCCTCGGCGACTATCGCCTCGGCCGCCTCCAGGGCGAGTTGATGGATCTCTTCTCGACTGTGGTCACTACGCCGGCCCATGGTCACTACCTGTTAAAAGTTTATGGAGGTGATTTTAGCGAAATATTGAACGCTGCTCAATTTTATGCTAGAAATTAAAACTGAACGATGTTCAATTGTTTTTCCAGGCTCTTTGAGAGCCACTTTTTTGCTGACAAATTAAACGGTGTTTAATAAATTGGAGATTGAGATGAGAACAGGAAAAGAGAGTGCTCCCTGGCAACTGATTCTGCTCGCTGCACTGCTGCTGATCAGTGGTGTCGGTCAGGCGGCTGGACTGCTAACCCCCAGTGATGGGCGTCTGCCACCGCTGGAGATTAAAAGCCACCAGGTCTCGGTGGTGATCGAAGACGGTTATGCCATCACAACGGTCGAGCAGACCTTCCACAACCCCCATAACCAGGACCTCGAAGCGATCTACTCCTTCCCGGTGCCGGAGCATGGCGTTGTCTCTGAATTTACCCTCTGGATCGACGGTCAGCCGGTCTCTGGCGAGGTGCTGGAGAAGCAGCAGGCGCGCCAGATCTATGAGGAGGAGAAGGCGGCCGGGCGTGAAGCCGGTATCACGGAAAAGGACAGCTACAAGACCTTCGATATTAGCGTATCTCCAGTGCGGGCCGGACAGGACACCCGGATTCGCCTGGTCTACATGCAGGCTGCCGCAATCGATACTGGTATTGGCCGTTACCTCTATCCGCTGGAAGAGGGTGGTGTCGATGAGGAGAAGCTGGCGTTCTGGACAGCTACAGAAACAGTCAAAGAGCACTTCAGCTTCAAGTTGCTGCTGCGCTCCTCCTATCCGGTAGATGCACTGCGTCTGCCCAATCAACCCAATGCGCTGGTTCAGCAGTTACCGGATGGAGATTGGCTGGTTGAGCTGGTGAGCGGCAATAACAGCCAGTTGGCCGAGGAGGGCGCTCCTCAGGGCAACAACTTTAATCCGCAACAGCCACAGAACCAGGCGGCGTTTACCTTGGATAAAGACCTCGTTGTCTACTGGCGTCTGCAGGATAATCTCCCAGGCAGTGTTGATCTGGTTACCTACAAACCGGATGCCAGCCAGCGTGGCACCTTCATGCTGACCATCACGCCGGGGGATGATCTGCAGCCTATCATCGAAGGACGCGACTGGGTCTTCGTTCTGGATATCTCCGGCTCGATGAACGGCAAATACGCCACCCTGGCTGATGGTGTCGAGCGTGCCCTGGGCAAGCTGCGTCCGGAAGACCGCTTCCGCATTATTCTGTTCAATAAAAGCACGCATGAACTGACCAGCGGCTATGTCAATGCCACACCAGAGGCGGTGTTGCGCTACAGCGCTGAAGTAGCGGGTATCCAACCCGGCAGTGGCACCAATCTTTATGCAGGACTGAAGCGCGGTTTGAAGGCGCTGGATGCCGATCGCACCAGTGGTATCGTGTTGGTCACCGACGGTGTCGCCAATGTTGGTGAAACCCAGCAACGTAAATTTATTGAACTGATCAAGAAGCACGATGCTCGCCTGTTTACCTTCATCATGGGCAACAGTGCCAACCGTCCCATGCTGGAGGCGATGACCAAGGCTTCGGGTGGTTTTGCCGTGAGTATCTCCAACAGCGATGACATCGTTGGTCAGTTGCTGGCGGTGGTCAGTAAAGTCACTCATCAAGCGTTGCATGGTGTCGAGCTGAGAATCAAAGGTGTGAAGACCGCCGATATCACACCCCAAGAAATAGGTAGTCTCTATCGTGGCCAGCAGTTGACCATCTTTGGTCACTACTGGGGCGAGGGTATGGCGGATGTTGAGCTGGAGGGGCGTATTTCAGGTACTGACAAGAACTACAGTACACGCTTCGCCTTTCCAGCAAGCAGTGATGAGAACCCAGAACTGGAACGCCTCTGGGCCTATGCGACCATCGAACAGCTACAGGCCGAGATGGAGGACTTTGGTGAGAAGGCGGATCTGAAACGGGCCGCTACCGATATTGCCCTGGAGTACAGTCTGGTCACCAATAACACCTCCATGGTGGTGTTGCGTGAGGAGCAGTATCAAGCCCGTGGTATCGAGCGTCGCAATCAGCAACGCCTTACTGTGGAGCAGGCGGCTCAACAGCAGCGTGCGCAACGCCAAGCGGTGTCACGCCGTGTGGATACTCAGCAGCCGATGTACACCCAGTCCCGTCCCAGTCACAGTAGCGGCGGTGGAGCGATGGATGTCTGGAGTCTGTTACTGCTGTTGCCGCTGATTGGGTTGTTTATCCAGCGCAATCGCGTTGCCAGACGTGATGTTAGTTGATCTCCATAAGGTGACAAGCCATGGCAGCCTGAAGCTGCCGTGGCTTACTTTACTCATCGGGACCTTTGCAGTTGGTCTCTATCTTTGGGCTGGGCCTGCCGCTCCCGCCTGGGTATTTGACCGGATCGCTATCGGGCAGGGTGAGTGGTGGCGATTGTTCACCGGCCACTTTGTCCATAGTGATCTCAGCCACCTGCAGTGGGATATCGTCGCTTTTGTGGTGATTGCCGGTATGTTGGAACAGCAGTCACGCCGGTTGATCTTGAGTGGGCTTAGTGCGGGTTTCCTCGTGATCGGCGGCTGGTTATGGTGGGGTGAACCCGAACTGCTCTACTACTGCGGATTATCCGGCATAAACCACACACTGCTGGTGCTGCTTTTTCACCAGTTATGGAAAGGAGGTGCGCATCCACTGCTGTTTGTGAGTGGTTTGGCAGTTGTTGCCAAGATGATTGTTGAATTGGTGTCGAACCAAGCACTCTTTACCAACACCGCGTGGCCCAGTCTGCCCAGTGCGCATGTGGCTGGAGTAGCGGCTGCTGTGCTGTTTTTGATTATTCAGCAGCGGCAGTCAAGAGCGTGTTAACAGACTCTAATAGGATGGCTCAAACAGTATTGGCTTCCAAGTGTTACCGACAATGAAAGGCTTTCTGCTCGCAGTTATCTCTCTTCCCCCCATGCCAACAGCTTTTCCGGCTCTTTTTCCAGGGCTTCAATGCGAGCGCGCAACTGATCGGCAAATTTTATGGCAATGAGTGATTTTGGGCTCTCGGCGGGGTGGAGGATGCCTACCTTAAGTGGAATATCGGGTTCAAAGCGCCTGAAAAGCACCTTGCCTGGCTGGGCGTATGAGCAGTAGCTGGCCACCGAGATGGGGTCCATGATGCAG
>JAKSCN010000540.1 GCA_022360595.1 Chromatiales bacterium | reverse complement strand
CTGGGTAAGTTGGGCGGTTCAGCGGCTGTTTTACAAGTGCGGAAATCCCGAAATATCTCGCTCTTTGGCTACTCCGGCAATGCCCGCCCGAAGGACAACGCGGTATTGAAACTGATGGACAGTGAAGATGTGATCTTCGCCAATGTGATGCCGGTACGCCCGGGAGGTGGGTTCGATACGGTTGTGATGCGGGATAAATCGGGTAACACCAAAGTTGAAGGACTATTCCCCGTATCCATACTGCGTCGGGGTCGGCCCGAACCGGTGCATTAAATGTTTCTAGTGCGCTCGCTTCTTTAAGGACTATTTCAATTGGGTGGAGAAATGGCAGCCAAGATTAAAGTGATCTATATCGCAGGCACCGGCAAGAGTGGGAGTACTTTGCTGGGTAAGCTGTTGGGGCAAGTTGAAGGCTATCTGGATGTGGGAGAGTTGATCAACGTTACCATTCAGCATGAGCGCAACGAGCGATGTGGTTGTGGTGAATTAGTCGGTGCCTGTCAGTTCTGGTCCCAAGTGCTGATGAAGATCGGCGGTAGCAAAAAGTTGGACCAGGTCCATTGGAAACGACTTAAGACGCGCTACCTGCCGTTGCTGGCAATCCCCGGAGCAGGGCGGTTTCTACGCCGCTATTTCTCCCAGTTATACGAGGTTCATAAGGCGATTATCGACATAGGACAGGGCCGGGTTATTGTAGACAGTTCGAAATCGGCCTTTTATGGAGCAGTGCTCAATCTGTGTCCCGACATTGATGTGTACACGGTGCATCTGGTGCGTGATGTACGCGCTTGTGAAGGTTCGATGTATCGCTTGAAGAGTGAAGGCGCGGACAAATTCGCGGCACGGAGCACAGGATGGAACAGCCTGCGTTGGATGATTGTAAATCGAATGACTGAATGGGCCGCGCGTCGGGTGGGGTCGCAGTATTTGCGTATCCGTTATGAGGATCTGGTCAGTGATCCGCAACGGACATTGAGTGAAATCACCCGGCTGGTAGAGAACGAACCGACACCCCTGAAATGGATTGATGGCAATAGCGCGATGCTGGACAAGACCCACAGCATCGCAGGCAGTGGTGTGCGTTTCAAATTGGGAAGGTTGGAGTTGCGTGTTGATGAGCGATGGAAAGAGAATCTTCCCTTACGTAACCGGGCTGTGGTCGAGGGGTTGACCCGGCGTTTCCGGCAACGATACGGCTATAATTGATCTGCGGAAATTATTATACCCACCATGACTCGCCATAATGGTGGGTATCCCTCCTTGATCACTCCAACAGATCTTACCGATCGGAATCAACTCTGGCCTGACATTCAGTTCGACCAATAAAACGCATTCCTATGTGCTGAATGACGCATGTACTTCAAAGCTGAGAAATGCGGAGGTATTCATGCCGTGTTGGAGGCGCGGTTTGTCCTGACCGGTGTTGGTTCAGTAAAGATATGTACCCGGGTAAAACATAGCGCCATTTGTACAGCAGGCTTTACAGCATTACGCACTTCGAATACCCCGGCGGAGAAAATACCCATGCGATGTGTTGGGTTACCGTCCTAAAAGCGTGTATGCGGGGTTACAAAAGGGCTTCGTGTCCTTCATTGGAGAAGCTGGCATACCGGTTGCATCGAGCCAACTACTGGTTAGTGTTACTGACTCAAGTCACTGCTTGGGCCGCTTGTATTAGGCGCATGTGAGGGCGCGGTTATGAGATCCATCCCGTTGCAGGAGACCTTGTCAAACGATTGGGGCAGACGCATGGTGCGGCTGCGCAGGCGGTGGCGAGTGGGCGCCGGTGATCTTCGCAATGAGATTAGCTGGCATATCCTGGGCGGACGCCGTTTCTTCGAATCCTACTGGCAGGTGCTGGCGGGTTCCCACCGCTGGGTGTTCATCATCGGTTGCAACAACTCGGGCACCAGCCTGCTGCAGAGGTTGTTGGAGTGGACTGGCAGCGTCTCCACCTTTCCCGCCGAAGGTCAGCTTTTTACCCGCGCGATGAAACGGGATCGCAAGCGTGGTTACGCACGGGTGTGGAGTGAGTACCTTGAAGAGCTTCAGTTGAACGGCACAGATCCGTTGTGCAAGGCGCCTCGCCTGGTGCACGACTGGATGATCAACCTTCCGCGCCCCATACGTCCGGTGATTGTGGAGAAGACGCCGGCGAATGCCGCCCGTGCCGAGTGGTTACAAAGGGTATTTCCGAATGCCTGCTTTATTGGGCTGGTTCGAAATGGTTACGCAGTGAGTGAGGGCATCCGGCGCAAAGCGAAGCAGCCCCTCGATTCGGGGGCGCGGCACTGGAGTGCTGTGAACCGACTGATGCTGAACACCGCCGGTGGCCTCGATAACTATCTTGAGGTCCGCTACGAAGAGCTTGCTGAGCAGCCTGCTGCCACGATGCTGAGGATTTGTGAATTCATTGGTATCGATAACGCTGTGTTAAAGGGATTGAGAGGCAAGGGGGAGGCCGAGGTGAGGGAAGCGATGACCACAGTGTTCGGTCCGGTGCGTAACTGCAATCCCGAGACGATTGAGAGATTGTCGAATACCGATATCTCGATTATCAGAGATCACGCCGAAGAGATGCTCGATTTTTTTGGATATACGCCATTTGTAATGACGCAAGGCTTACGGAGGAGGGCTTAAACATGCGTGTCGCCTATGTGAAGAGTGGTGATGTGGTCGCATCCCTGGATCGGTTGTCATCAATAGACGCGGTCTCCGCCGACGATGGCGGTCCGGATGCGTTCCTGGGTGACCTGCTAAGGGCTATGCCTGATGACAGGTTCCTTCTGTTGGGTATCGCGACAATTGTCTCAAGCAACCGTGCTGCTAAATTTCCTCGTACGCGCGCTGTTACGCTGGCGGCCAGACGCCGGTTCGGCGCCTTCAGAAATGCACTGAGGGTGTTCACCGAAATTCTGGGTTTCAAGCCCGACTGGATTATTTGCGGTAAGTGTGGCGTCACCTTATGGAGCAGTTATCTTGCCTCGCGCATTCTCAGGGTGCCTCTTGTTCACTCCCGACATAATTGGCTGGTCGAGAAAACACCAATAGGGCGTATCGCCACTGCCATCGATAACTGGATTGTACGCCGGACCGATGCCGTGGTTTGCCACGGGCCTTATCTTCGGGATCGGCTGGCCGGTATCGGAGTGCCCCACAACAGGACCTTTGAGTTCGATTCCGGTAACGCCACGCTGGTGAAACAGACGGAGAGCGCCGGTTACGACATACCAGTAATAAACACTGGTGGTCGACAGATGGTTCTGTATGTGGGACGTATGGTTCGACAGAAAGGCATCTTTGATCTGCTTGAAGCTTGCGCCAGACTTTTTCCCGACCTTCCCGGGTTATGCCTGACATACGTAGGCACCGGCAATGACCTGGAGGCCTTGCGCGAGGAGACTGTGCGCCGGGGATTGGCGGAGCGTGTCGATTTTCTCGGCAGGGTATCGCACATGCAGCTCGGTCGTGTGATGAAACAGAGCCAGTTGGTCGCAACGCCGACACAGAGCAGATTTCCTGAAGGGCGTTGCATGGTGGTTATGGAGGCCCTGGCGTTGGGGATCCCCGTTGTCGCCCCAGGCTTTGGCCCCTTTCCCTACTTGGTCAGGGACGGTGTTAACGGTCTCCTGTATCGGCCCGATTCAATCGATGAGCTCGAAGAGACGATCCGCAATGCGTTAGTGGATGAGGCGCTCTACCGCACGCTCGCCAATGGGGCCAAGCAATCGGGCAGAGAACTGCTGCAACCCAAAGTCAGCTATTCACAGGCATTGGGTATGGCACTGACTCAGGTACGGGTATAAAGCGGCTCGCTTGACCGGGCTGCGACTGGATGAGGAGATTATGATAATGACGAGAATCACTGGGAAGCAAGCACAGACCGACGCGGACAGTACTTGTGCGCCTTTTTTCGTCATTGGTTCCGTCCGTTCGGGTACGACGCTGGTGGAGCGCATTCTGAATCGCCACACAAGACTCTTTATGCCTGCCGAGACGTTCTATTTCACCTTTCTTGACCGCTTGGGGGTTCTGGGAAGTGAGGAAGAGCCGGAGATCGAGTTAAATCGCGTGGTTCAACTGTATCGTAGAGAGCGTGCTTTTTGTTTTCTTGACATTCCCCCCGGAAGGGAGGAAGAGATTCTGCTTGAAGGAGCCCGCTCCTATCGCGACATACTGTTCAACCTGATGACATTCCTCAGTGGCAGGGCTGAAAAGCCGCGCTGGGGTGAGAAGACGCCGAACAATCTTCGCTATGTCCGATATATCCGTCAATATTTTCCCGATGCACGCTTCATCCTGGTGGTACGTGATGGGCGTGCCTCTCTATTAAGCCGGTTGAAACACCCGAACTGGCGAAGAAACTTACTGGGTTGTGCACGGCACTGGGCGAATGACGCCTCCGTCATGTTATCTCTGATCAATGAGCTGGATGACTCCACGCTTCATGTATTGCGTTACGAGGAGCTGCTCGAGGACCCGAAACAGGTGGTTCACGATACATGTGCGTTTTTGGGTGAAGCGTATGAGGAAGCGATGATCGAGCCCCAACAGGCAGATGGCGACCAGAGCCGGGATTACTACAGGCAACCCTGGATGAAGAAGAGTACGACTGTTATTGATCCGACGCGGGCAACCCAATGGGAACAAGAATATACGCCCCGGCAACTGAGACTGGTTGAGGTAGTCGCGGGAGAGCAACTGAAGGCCTTAGGCTATCCCTTGAAGTGTCCTGCGGCGCCTGGTTGGCAACTGCTCTACCTATCAGAGCAGTTCCAGGATGTGGCTAGGAAGTTCTCCAATCTTATCAACGGTAGACAGAAACCTGTGGCGGCGGCACGTGCCCGATAGGTTTGTCTGATTCACTAGGGCCCGGTTAACACAATGCGGATACTCATTGTCAGAGACCATTTTTTAGCGGTGCAAGGTGCACTGAACGCAGGGTACTTGCCACGCCGATATGTGCTCTTTATCCGTTCACGAATTGATCAGCGGTTCCCTCAATTATTACTCTTTGCTGTCGCATTGAAGCAAAGTCCTTGAGCAGAAGGAGAATGGCTATGCCAAGAATAACTGGAGTTTGCGGTGTGTTGACCTCATTGATAGTAATCGCCGGATTGGTATCACCGGCGGTGGAGGCGCAAATCAGCTTTCAGGAGACCACTTCCTCTGCCGGGTTGCAGCACTCTGGAGAGAGTTACGGCGCTTCTTGGGGGGACTTCAATGGTGACGGTTATCCCGATCTTTTTGTTAACAATCATAGGGAGTGGTCGGCGCTTTATCGCAACAACGGTGATGGCACCTTCACTGATGTTATTCTCACCGCGGACGGTAGTGGCATATGGAAGGTGAAGCCCAAGCAGGATAATCATGGCGCCGCCTTTGCTGACTTCGATGGCGACGGTGATCAGGATCTCTATGTCACCACCGGGGGGGCTGACCCTGGTCTACTCCTGGTGAATAAAAATAACATCCTCTACGACGAAGCAGCGCTGCACAGTGTTGCACAGGATGTGGAAGGGCGCTTGCCCGTCTGGTTTGATTTCCAGCCGGATGGTCGCCTTGATCTGGCGATAATGGTCCGCAGTGCAAGTCGGCTCTATCGCCAGAAAGAGACCACCCCCATCGATTTTCAGCATATCACCACGGCTGCAGGCTTTAGCTGTGATGAGATGGACTACGGTCAGCTTTCGGATTTAAACGGTGACGGCGTGATGGAGTTGATCTGCGGCAACGGTACCTTTCCACGCAAGGTCTATGATGTCACCACCTATCCGTTCACCGATATCACCTCGACTGTCCAGTCCATCCCGCGGGGAACGGATACCGCCATAGCTGACTTCGATGGCGATCTGGATCCGGATGTCTTCGTCATTGCCGGTAAAAAGATTCCCAGTGAAGTGCAGCTAACCGGATCGATGTCATTGGAAGCGGCAATTGGTGTGGCTCCTGGTCTGGAGAAGGGGTTCAGCTTCGATACCACCGGACAAGTGACCTTCGATGTCTACGTCAAGCGCCAGCTTAGCGATCCTGAGAATATCTTCATAGGCGCAACAGGTGTGCACCCGGTCGACATGTCGTTCACACTGGATCCTGCTGATCCTTTGGTGGAAGGCATGTATCCTCATGATCCAGCGGTGGATGCCGGTGTGTTCATTGGCTATGACCCGATCTTGGCACAGTGGCAGGTGTTCACCTCCGGGCTGGAAGATCACGCCGCGGGCAGTTACTTTAACATTCAGAGTACGACGGCTATCACCAATCCGGTAGCCATCAATCTGGAGAATGGTGATCTGCCGGAGCGCCCCTATTTTCTCAATAATATCAGCGGCACTCTTACCGAGGATGGTGATACGCGAGGACTACTTGACGACGTGCAGTGTGTCAGCGTGGCGAGCGGTGACTTTGACAATGATATGGATGTCGACACTTACATCGTGTGCCGTGGTGGGGTACAAAACCTGCCGAACCGCATATATGAAAACAACGGCAACGGAACCTTTACCATGATTGCAACGGGTCACGGTGCCGAGGGCGTGCAAGGTTTTCACCTGGCCGACAAAGCGGGGCTTGGGGATAGTGCGATTACCGCGGATTACGACCTCGATGGTTGCCTAGACCTGTTTGTTACCAATGGCCTACCGCTGCAGCCAGGTCGTCATGACAGCGGTCCGGACCAGATCTTCCGTAATGTCTGCAACAGCGGCAACCACTGGATTGAGCTGGATCTCTATGGCAGTGGTGTTGGTGCCTCCAATCCCAATGGCCTTGGCGCAAGAGTCTACATAACTGCTGGTGGTGTGACCCAGATGCGGGAGCAGAACGGGGGCTATCACCGCTGGTCCCAGAGTGACCAGCGTATCCATTTCGGCTTGGCCGGCAATACCGTGGTGGATGAACTGCGTATCGAGTGGCCGGGTGGCTTGGTGGAGACCTTTCCCAATGCCCAGGTCCCCACAGTGGCGGTGGACCAGATATACGAGGTGCATGAAGGTGTTGGCACTTTGGCACAGGTGGTGCTTGGCGGCGGTGAATTTCCAACGCCTCAACTGGGTGATGAGTGCGGCGAACCTGAATTCAATGCAGGAGTACATGCCGGAATATTTCTGTGGAAAGACTGTACTACCGGGATTTGGTCTGTGCGGGCTACCGCCGGCTGGAGCACGTCGAATATAACCTACACCGGTAGTGTTGTTTCCGATATGGCATTTGCGAGTGTAACGCCTGTGATGCTGGAAGGCCCGGATATGTTGGATACCACTGTAACTGGACAGATTCTGTACGACATGATGATGAGCTCCGGGGGACGGGATGGCTTCGATTTTGAACTCTCGGTAGGTGCGAGCGGGTGTTTTGATGTGAGTGCACCTGCCGCCCCTCAGCTGTTGCTGGGTACAGGATCCGTGCCAGCTCAATGGCCGTTGGATCTGAATACCCTAGGTAGTTGTGCTTCAGGGCCAGAGATGAGTGTTGACGACGTTACGGTGAACGAAGGAGCAGGTATGGCGAGTTTCACCGTGAGCCTGTCGGCTGCGAGTAGTGAAGAGGTGCGCGTGGACTACGCCACCGCCGATGGTACGGCCACCGATCCGGACGACTACACAGCGGTGAACGGCACCCTTATTCTGAATCCCGGTGAGACCAGCGGTCAGGTGGATGTACCGATAGTCGATGATGCGCTGTCGGAAGGTGTCGAGACTTTCACGCTCAATCTGACCAATGCGGTCAATGCTCTGGTCACCGACGCCCAGGGAATTGGCAGTATCACTGACAATGAGGTCTTCGCTTGTGGCGAGCCGAGCTACGATGCGGGCACAGAGAAGGGTGTGTTCCTGTGGCAGGATTGCCCCTCTAACATGTGGCATGTGCGGGTTACAGCAGCAGGTCCGGTCAAGGTGGTTTACGACGGTCTGGTGAGCGCCGAGCAGCCGTTTCCCTCTGCGCCGGTGCCGTTCAGCCTGGAGTCCAACGACGTGTTGGACAGTAGTGATCCCCAGGCGACCCTGTTCACTCTTAATGTGATCAACAGTGGTCAGGATGGTTTTGATTTCGAGACCCCCGCCACAGGGCAGACCTGCTTTGAGGTCACCTCTCCCGTGGATGCACAGGTGTACTTGGGTGTTGGTAAGGATCCCGTCGGAAGCACCCTGGATCTGGCCACTCTGGGCTCGTGCAGCAGCCCACCGGAGGTGACGGTGGATGATGTGACGGTGAGTGAGGGTGCGGGTATGGCAAGTTTCACTGTGAGTTTGTCGACGGCAAGCAGTGAAGAGGTGCGAGTGGACTATGCCACCGCCGATGGTACGGCCACCAATCCGGATGACTATACAGCGGTGAGCGGTACCCTGATTCTGGCCCCGGGTGAGACCAGCGGTCAGGTGGATGTGCCGATTATTGATGATGCGCTATCGGAAGCTGTTGAGACCTTCACGCTGAATCTGAGCAACCCGATCAATGCCATCGTCATCGATAACCAGGGCCTTGGCAGTATCACCGACAATGAAGCCTATGCCTGTGGCGAGCCCGACATCGATCGGGCCACTGAGACAGGTGTGTTCCTGTGGCAGGATTGCCCGACCAACACTTGGCATATGCGGGTTACGGCAGGAGGTGGACCCAAGATCACCTACCAAGGTCAGGTGAGCGCTGAGCAGCCGTTTCCTGCTGCGCCGGTACCGTTCAGTGTGGAAGGCGCTGATTGGATCGATAGCAGTGATCCACAGTTGATTCTCTACAGCCTCAGCGTTTCTAACACTGGTCACGACGGGTTTGAGTTCGAAACGCCGGCCACTGGCCAGACCTGCTTTGAAGTGACTGCCCCGGTAAGTGCGCAAGTCTACGTCGGGGTGGGCAAGGATCCGGTGGGTACATCGGTTGATCTGGCAACTCTCGGGGCGTGCACGCCTCCACCTCCACCCAATCCGCAACTGAGCGTGAATGACGTGATGGTGGATGAAGGAGGACTCAATGCCAGCTTCACCGTGAGTTTGTCGGCAACGAGTAGTGAGCAGGTGACGGTGGACTATGTTACTGCCGACGGCACTGCAGTGACACCGGATGACTATACTGGCGGAGGTACAAATTTGGTGTTCAACCCTGGAGAAACCACGGTGCAAGTGGATGTGCCGATTGTGGATGATTCGGATGTAGAGGGTGATGAGACCTTCACAATTGTACTGACCAATCCGGTGAATGCGGATATCGCTGATGACACCGGCACCGGGACTATTCAGGATAATGACTGATGGTCATTGACTTTCCTTTACTTACAACGGTGGAACTTTACCGCTCGATCTTGCCAAAACATGTATAAGAAGGCTCGAACGAGTGTTTAGTGTCTCTCACCGAGATGGAAATGGTGAGAGACGGCAGGAGAAATCGTTCGTTTTTTTTCCACGACAATGTCAAAGGAGTGGTAAAGGAAACGACCATGAAAAAAAGCAAATGTCTGTTCATTCTCGGAGTGGGTTTGGGAGCAACGCTTCTGACCCACTTTTCTTTTTCTCAACCTAGATTCCAGGAGGTAACCGGTCCCGCGGGTTTCAAACATAGCGGAGAGACCTACGGTGCTTCCTGGGGGGATTTTACCGGTGATGGACTGCCGGACCTGATGGCCAATAATCATCGCGACAAGGTCTCCTTTTATCGCAACAACGGGGATGGCACCTTCACGGATGTCACTTCGACGGTGGATGGCAGCGGTGTCTGGGTGACTGCTCCAAAACAGGATACCCATGGCGGGGCCTTTGGCGATTTCGATAACGATGGCGACCAGGATATGTATGTGACCACGGGTGGTGCCGTGGATGGACGCATGCTGGTGAACGAAAATGGTGTCTTTTTCGACCGCGCGCCTAATCTCGGTTTGGTCAATGATGTCGAAGGGAGACTCCCCGTCTGGGTCGACTACGACCTCGACGGTGACCTGGATCTGGCGATGATGATCCGTAGCGCCAGTAGGGTATTTAAGCAGCGCAATGTTGCTTCGAACGCTTTTAGCAATGTGACCAATCAAGTGGGGTTGGACTGTGCACAGATGGACTACGGTCAGTTGTCGGACATCAATGGTGACGGGGTGATGGAACTCTTCTGTGGGAACGGAACCTTCCCACAAAAAGTCTATGACACCACGACCATCCCGTTTACTGATGTCAGCTCACTCGTAGAGACGGTTCCGCGGGGAACCGATACCGCTATCGCAGATTTTGACCGCGACTTGGATCCGGACATATTTGCGGTGGCCGGCGCCAAGATTCCGAGTGATGCGGGGCTCCCCACACCCACTCGTCTTGAGGCATCCCTCGGATCGCCTCCCAATGATGATAAGGGCGTTCAGTTTGAAACCGGTGGTGTCCTCACGGTTGAACTCTATCTGAAAAGACAGCTTCGTGATGTGCGACGAATCCATATCGGTTCGGGTAACACCCATCCGGCGGACTTCATCTTCACCCTGGACCCTTCTGATCCTGATGTACAAGGCATCATGTCCTACAACCCGGCCGTGGATAATGGCGTCTTCATCGGCTATTTCCCGGGGCAGCAGCGTTGGCAGATGATGCTGACCGGGCTGGCCGGAAGAGCGGCTGGCGCCTACATTGTTGTGCGGAGTACGCAGCAGATCAGAAATGTGGAGATGCTGAATCTGATTCGCGGTGACCTGCCGGATCGAGCATCACTCCTGGTCAATACCGGCAACGGATTGGTGGAAAACGGACGGAACCATGGACTGACCCAACAAGTCTCCTGTGTCAGCGTCGCTGCCGGCGACTTTGATAACGATAGGGACGTGGACGCCTATCTGGTATGCAGAGGCGGTGTGGAGAACCTGCCGAATATCCTCTATGAGAATCTCGGTAACGGTGATTTTCGAAAAGTCCAAAACTCCCACGGTGCTGAAGGCGTGCTGGGGTTTCACCTGGCGGACAAGGCGGGTCTGGGTGACAGCGTGGTAACGGCGGATTATGACGCCGATGGTTGTCTCGACCTATTCATAACCAATGGCTTGCCGCTGGAGCCGGGGCGGCACAAAAGTGGTCCCGATCAACTGTTCCGCAACCGTTGCAATTACGGCAACCACTGGTTTGAGCTGGATCTCGAAGGGCTCGGTAGAGGCGCCGGTTCAAATCGTGACGGGATAGGAGCACGGGTCTATGTGACTGCCGGAGGCGTCACCCAGATGCGCGAGCGCAATGGGGGATACCACCGTTGGTCGCAGAATCATACACGGCTCCATTTCGGCCTCGGACCTTCTGCATCGATCAGCCAGATTCGGATCGAGTGGCCAAACGGTGCAATAGATCAATATGACGGCCCTATAGCGGCAGATGGCGTCTATCTGGCCAGGGAAAATAACGATCTTCAGCTTCTGCCTCTGGGTGGTGATGATCCACCGCCACCCCCCGGTGCAGGTGATGAATGCGGTCGTCCAAACTACGACAAGAGCCGGGATCGCGGTGTGTTCCTGTGGCGGGACTGTCCGGGCAATACCTGGCATGCCCGGTTCACAGCGGCTGGCCCATCGAGGGTGGATTATGCGGGGCAGGTGAGCGCAGATCAGCCATTCCCCTCGGCGCCGGTGCCGGTCAGTTTGGAGTCATCCGATCAACTGAGTAGCAGTGGCCAACTGATCCAGTTCCTGATGCATGTCGTCAATACCGGAGAGGATGGATTCGATTTCAATACACCGGCGGGCGACGTCTGTTTTGAAGTGACTGGTCCTGCTAATGCGCAGATCTATATCGGTGCATCGATGAATCCGGCCATGGGGCTCAGCGTAGCGTTGAATGGTGATCTGGGTAGTTGCGGTTCACCCCAACTGGTTGTCGACGATGTTTCGGCGGCCGAGTCGGCGGGTAGCGTCAGCTTCAATGTGAACCTATCACCGGTGAGCACCCAACAGGTGCAGGTAGACTACACCACGGTCGACGGTTCGGCCACAGCGCCAGGCGACTACACCGCAGTGAGTGGTACCCTGGTGTTGGCCTCGGGCCAGAGCAGTATTTCAGTGGATGTGCCGCTGGTGGATGATGGGGTGGCGGAAGGCAATGAAACCTTTACGCTGCAGTTGAGCAATCCCGTCAATGCGGGTATTGCTGACCCCTCGGGTACTGCCACTATCAGTGATCCGGGGGCCGTGAACACTTGCGGTAGGCCAAGCTTCAATCAGGCAACCGAGAGAGGTGTATTTCTGTGGCAGGATTGCCCAAGCAACAACTGGCATATGCGGGTCACAGCCGGTGGTGGACCCAGGGTTGACTATGGTGGTCAGGTAAGCGCGGCGCAGCCGTTCCCCTCCGCGCCGGTACCGTTCAGCCTTGAAGGCGCCGACTCGCTTGACAGCAGTGATCCGATGCTCATTCTCTATGACTTGAGAGTGGCCAATACCGGTCAGGATGGCTTCGGGTTTGAGGTGCCTGCCAGTGGACAGACCTGCTTCGAAGTGCTCTCCCCGGTGGATGCTCAGCTATTTCTTGGCCCGGATAAGCAACTGGTTGGTAATTCGGTGGATCTGGCGACAACCGGTCCCTGTAACTAAAAGGAGAAAGCAGTAGACTGCAAAACCGGACGCAGAGCATGCAGAGAGTATTGGATTTTTTACTTCCT
>JAKSCN010000194.1 GCA_022360595.1 Chromatiales bacterium | reverse complement strand
GACGAGCGTCGTCAATGTACCGATCAGCAGGCCGGTACGGATACTCTTGAGGGCCTGGTAAAAGACATCTTCCCCTACCTTATCCGTGCCAAACAGATGGTAGGCACTGGCCAGCTCCATGGTCCAGAACAGCAGTACCAGCATAACTGTCAAGGTGCCCAGCAACACCCGCCAGGGAATCTCCGGCTGCCCCAACAACACCTCTTTTGCCACGCGCCCAAAGTGTTTGCCACGCGCAAATCCGATAAACATTAAAACGATGTTGATCGCTACCACACTGACTACGACGCCTTTCAATGCGCCCAGCACACTGCGACGCCAGATATCCGGTAGCCACTCCTGCTCGGGATTGGTCAGATGAGCACCGCCGTATTTGAGTCGGGGAAAGTCGCGCACCGTGGTGCCATCGGCCAGCTCCATGGACTCTTTACTATAGAGATAAGCAGAAAGCGGTGCTGAATAGGTCCTCTCATGCTCGGTGCGCAGCGGGCCAACCAGTTGATCAAACAGACTGATAATCTCTGTTGAGTAACGTACCTTCTCAGTCTGCTCCTCCGCGGGCAGCTCTGGATGAAAGTGTACAGAATCGAGCAGCCCGATCACCACATAGAAGCTGAGTATCACCATCGTGGCAACACCGACCCGGCTGCGCACCACGTGTCGCCAAGGAGCGCGCAGGTGCTCCTTTTTTGAGGCGTAGACAGCAAAAATGGCGATCAGAACAACTAAAAGAAAAATAAGAAAATCGGTTGATAGAATGACAAGATTCTCCATCAGGACAACCTCACTCGCGGATCAACCAAGGTATACGAGATATCGGTCAGGAGCAGCCCCAGGATATAGAGCACCGAACCGAGAAATACCATCGCCCGCACAACGGCAAAGTCCTGATTGTTGATCGCGTCGATGGTGTAGCTGCCCAACCCGGGGATACCGAAGAAGGATTCAGTAATCAGGCTCCCCATAAATAGCAGCGGCAGCACTACAACCACACCCGTCAAAATAGGGATCATGGCGTTCTTCAACACATGCCGATAGAGCACAATGGTCTCCGATAGCCCTTTGGCCCGTGCAGTGCGGACATAGTCCTTATTGATCTCTTCCAGAAACAGGGTGCGATACCAGCGCGTACCCGCGCCAATTCCGCCGATTACGCCGATAATTACCGGCAGGATCAGAAATTTGGCGGCACTTAGGCCCGTGTCGTAACCGGAGATTGGCACCAGATGGAGGATCTTACTCACCAGGTACTGGCCACCGATAATATAGAACAGTCCGGAGATAGACATCATTACGACACAGAGCACGACACTCCAGAAGTCGATATAGGTGGCTCGAAAGAAGGCGATCAACAGCGCATAGGTGATATTGACCAGTAGCCCCACCACCAGCACCGGTATTGCAATCGCCAGGCTGGGCCACATCCGTTGCGAGATATCATAGCCAATGTCACGATTACTGTCAGAGGTACCAAATTCGAATTGAAATAGCTTCACAGACTTCTGGAAGAAGATCGTATCGGTAATCCTATCCAGCCCGGAGGCCTCTGAATTGATCAGTAGCGGCCTGTCGTAGCCACGCTCTTGTTTCCAGCTCTCTATCGCTTCCGGCGTAACACGCTTCTCCCCCAGGTGCATACGCGCCATATCGTCGGGTGAATTGACCACAAAGAAGAGTAGAAAAGTGAGAATATTCACACCGATCAAGATCGGAATAGCGTAGAGAATACGCCGAATGATATAGGCCATCATCGCGCTGTACTCCTCTCGTGTTGGCGATACATCACCACCGCCGGTGCGACAATAGCTATCAAAAGCAATCCAATGGCAATCAACGGCCAAGTGACCGGCGGATTCCATAGCTTCCGCTGCTGCTGACGCAGCACAGGATCGACCCGTTTATATTTCAGCGTGTTGTTGGCCATTAAATTGGGCTTGGCATTTTTATACCAGCTATGAAGCAATGAGAAAGCCTTGGGATGAAAGCCCCAAACCCAAGGGGCGTCATGACGCAAAATCTCTACCATTCTATCGATAATTCGCTGCCGCTCGGGAGAGTTATCCATATTTTTCATTTGACGGAACAGGCGATCAAACTCGGCATTCTTATAGTTGGTCGCATTTGCGCCACTGTGTTCAACCTTACCGTTTGGTCCGTAGAGCAGGAAGAAAAAATTCTCGGGATCAGGGTAGTCGGCATTCCAACCCCACATAAAAATCTGTGCAGTACCCTTACGGGTCTTCTCTTGAAAGCGGTTGTAGTCAGTAGCGCGAATCACCAACTGAATACCCAGTTTCTGGTACTGTTTTTTGATCCAGTTGAGATTGGCTTTCGCGCCAGGTCCCAAGGCAGTCGTATCGTAATAGAGGATAAGTGGCTTCCCTGTTTTTCTATCCCGTCCATTCGGATAGCCTGCCTGCTCCATCAGTTTTTTGGCGTAGTCAATACTTTTCCGCTTGGCTTTACCATCGACCACATCGTAGACATATGAATTGATACCCTCCACTCCTTCCCGGTTACCGTAAATACCCGGTGGAATCGGTCCCTGGGCCGCTATACCCCTGCCATTTAGAAAAATGCTGATGTACTCTTCAAAATCTATCGCTATGGAGATGGCCTGGCGCAATAGCCGGGCACGTTCGGAATCACCACCGATAACAGGATCGGACATATTGAATCCCATATAGAATATGGATGTCTCAACCGCTGTCAGCAGATCGATCTCTTTCTGTTTCATGCTCTCGGTGAGATCGGCCCTGCCCCCAACACCGAACTCTATCGCCTGATCGAAGCTGTCCGAAGAGATACCCGAGACATCGTAGTAACCCTGCAGGAACTTGTTCCAACGTGGGATAGACTCCTTATCCAGGCTGTAGATCGCTTTATCGATCAGCGGTAAGGTGCGGCCAGCATCATCCAATAAGCCCTGCGCCCGATCACTCTTTTCACCCTCGGTCGGGTAAGTCTCACCGTGAAAATTGGGATTGCGTTCAAGCACCATGCGCAGGTTTGGATTATTCTCAGCCAGCATAAACGGGCCGCTCCCGATGGGATACCAGTCGAGGATGAGATTCCGCTCTTTCATACCTGGTTGAGAATAGAAAGCCTCAGCCTCCCAAGGCATGGGAGCAAAAAACGGCATTGCCAGCCAGTAGAGAAACTGGGGGTACTTCCCTTTTAATCTAATCCGAAGCGTGTATTTATCGATAACTTGAACCCCCTCAAGATCATACTGGCGCAGATCAAAGTAGGGCTCATCCCGGCCTATCTCTTTCTTTAATTTGGCATAGTCCTGAGTTAATGTTTTGCCCAGTGACTTAAAACCGACAATATAGTCCGCCATGGTGCCGGCAATCGGCGAAAGCAACTTGGGGAAGGCCAGTCGCTTGATCTGATAGGCGTAATCCTCAGCCACTACCTCACGAAATCCAGTCTCGGAAAAATCTTGCAAAATATTGATATCGGCCAGCGCCTCACTATCCAGCTGGTGATACAGATAATTCCCCTCTCCATCAACAGCCAAGGCAGGGTGTGGTTGATAGGTTATGCCGGGCTTCAGCTTAATGTCGTACTCGCTGAAGGCGATCTGACCAATTGCGGCATCATCGGGTAAAGAATTTCCCTCGGCATCAAAATAGTGGGCTTTTGGCACTTCAGTGGCCGCCAGCGGTGCAAGTTCATAAGGGCGTTTCAGAAAGTGGTACTGGAGAGGTGGTTCGTAGATCTGGGCAATAAAAGCGTATTCATCTTCGCTGTAGGCGCGCACTGGGTCAAGATGTTTTGGCCGTTCAGTGAAAGCGCTATAGTAGATACTTTTATCCGCATCGGCAGACGGATAGGGACTATTCCACATCCCGTCCTGGCAGCCGGCCAGTAACAACACGGCAGCCAATCCCCCGAAAAGGGCGAGGCCTCGCTGTATCAGTCGGCTTTGTAATCGAAAATTATCCCTGAACACAATACCAATTTAATTTTATTATCCAGCTATACACCTACAGTATTGACCGCAGCAATCGAGGGAGGTTCTTACCCCAATCTGTTTGCCAATACCCCACATTTGATTATTATTATGCCTGCAGATGACATATGATCGCATTCTGCACTGTTTATGTCAGCCTGTCAGGCAATAACTTCATATCAAGGAATTCTAATGGGTTTTTTACAAGATAAGCGCATCCTCATTGTTGGTGTGGCCAGCAACCGTTCTATCGCTTGGGGCACTGCCAAAGCAATGCACCGCGAGGGAGCGCAGCTCGCCTTCACTTATCAGACCGATAAGCTGAAGAAGCGTGTCGAGGATATGGCTGCTGAAGTAGGCTCAGAGCTGGTATTTCCACTGGATGTCACCTCTGATCAGCAGATCGACGATCTATTTGCTGAACTGGGCAAGGGCTGGGACGGTATGGATGGCATTGTCCACTCCGTCGGTTTCGCACCGCGCGAACAGCTTGAAGGCACCTATGATGAAGCTGTTACCCGCGAAGGCTTCGCCATCGCCCACGACATCAGCTCTTACAGTTTTGCCGCGCTGGCTAAAGCCGGCCGCGAGATGATGGAAGGCCGCAGCGGCGCACTGCTGACCATGAGCTATCTGGGTGCGGTGCGCACCATCCCCAACTACAACGTAATGGGGGTGGCCAAAGCGAGTCTGGAGGCCAATGTCCGCTATCTGGCTGATGCTCTGGGCCCCAAAGGCACACGGGTCAACGCAATTTCCGCCGGCCCAATCAGAACACTGGCAGCCTCTGGTATCAGCGGCTTCAAGGGCATGCTGGCAGAGGGCGAGAAAAAGAACCCACTGCGCCGCAACGTCACTATCGATGAAGTGGGCAACGCCGCAGCTTTTCTCTGCTCCGATCTGGCGTCGGGTATCACCGGTGATGTCCTGTATGTCGACTCCGGCTACCACATTGTTGGTATGGCCTGATCAAGATCAGAGGCCCGGAAACAAAAAGGCCGCTTCCTTTTGGAAGCGGCCTTTTTGTTTCTACGCAGAGAAAATTGAAACTATTGCTCAACCTTCACTCTGGGTATTGTGAATAACGATACTGGCATTGTCGCGCAGCTCATCGACCAGCAGTTGGAAGTAGCGATCAGCCCGCGCACGTTCCAGCGCCTGCTTCACACCCTGCTCACCGCCCAACTCGGTCAGATCGTCGTTCTTACCATCCTCTACCTTTAAAACAGCGATCACGGCGAAGCTGCCATCAAGAAGCTGACTATCACCATAACTCGCGGCATCACTCGCAGGCCTGGCAATCTGGAAGGCTTTACGCACAATCTCAGCCGGTACTTCGCGATTATCACGCTTCACCATACCTGGCTGCTCTAAAGCAAAACCTTCCGTTTCAGCAACCTCTGAGAGGCTCTTACCGCCCTTCAAGGTAGAGAGTAATGCTTCGCCCTTCTGCTTGGTCAACTCGGCAGACTTCTCTCGGGTCAATATCGCTGTGATATCTTCCTTGACCTCATCCAGTGGGCGCAGGCTACTCTCTTCATGTTCAGTGACTCGCACAACAACCACGTGCTCAGAGCTCAGTTCGATTGCCTCACTGTTATTCCCTTCGCGCAGCACCTCTTCACTGAAGACCGCATTGATCACCTTTGGCGCGGCAAAGAGGCCGGTTCTGGTATCACGGGTAATCCAGTCGCTCTGTTGAATCTCAATACCCAAAGCGTCGGCGGCGGGCTGCAAGCTATTGGGGTCTTCATAAGCTAGGTTGCTCAGGTTCTCTGCATACTCATAGAACAGACGCTCGGCTTCACTGCGCAGATAAGCCTTCTCAATATCAATCTTCGCCTCTTCGTAGCTCTTACCCTGCTCTGGGCGAATGCCCGTCACTTCGATAATGTGATAACCAAATGAGCTTTGGATCGGCTCACTGATCTCCCCTTCCGCCATGGAGAAGACCGCTTTATCAAAAGCGTCATCCATAATACCCGATTCAAAATAACCGAGATCGCCACCCAGATCGGCAGACCCCGGATCCTGTGAGAGCTCTTTGGCAACCGCTGCAAAATCCTCGCCGGTACGAATACGAGCCAGCGCAGCCTCCGCCGCCTGCTTAGCTGCTACCTCATCTGTATCACCCTCTATAGAGAAGAGGATGTGACGAGCTTGACGCTGTTCGGGAGTGATATATTCATCTTTATGCTGTTCGTAGTAACCGAGAAGGCTCTCATCATCGGTTGTCAGCGTTTTAGCAATGTTATCGATATCCAGTTCCAGGTATTCGACTTTGGCCTTCTCTTGCGCCATGAAGTTGGTGGGGTTGGCGTCATAATGGCTCTGGATCTCAGCGTCACTAACCGCAACCTGATCTTTCACACTATCCACTGGAATAGTCAAATAGCTGATTTCACGCTGCTGCAAGCGCAATTTAATGGTCGTTTCAACTTCAGAGGCTGTCGTGAATGCGGAACCGCCAATGGCTTTAGCCATCTGCTCGGATACCACTGCACTTCTGACACGCTCCTCAAAACCACCAGGTGTCAAACCCTGAGAGCGTACACCGCGCTCATACGCCTCAACATTGAAGCGTCCATCTATCTGAAAGTTGGGAATTTCAATAATTGTCTCTTGAACCAAGCTGTTGCCCGCGCGCAGGCCCAGCTTATCGGAGGCTTGTATGATCAGTTCATCTCTAATCATGCTGTCCAGTACTTGCTGACGTAGTACTGCTTCATCCAACAATTCTGGTCGATAGCTCTGACCAAGGCGTTGGCGCAAACGCTGGCGAAAATCACGATAGCGATTTTCAAATTCACGTTCGGTAATTTCGCGATCATTGACCGAGGCAACTATGGGCTCTGAGCCACCACCGAGATATTCGTTAATACCAAACAGGGCAAACGGTATGGTGATCAACACAACGATGAACCAAGCGACTACCCCTTGTGCACGTTCTCTGATCGATTGAAGCATGATGGTACTCGTGAAATTCTTATATTCGGTTGAAAAACAAACGGGGTATCAACTGATACCCCGCTGTTTTGATGTTGGCGGAGCGGACGGGACTCGAACCCGCGACCCCCGGCGTGACAGGCCGGTATTCTAACCAACTGAACTACCGCTCCAGGTTTTGGTGGGTGCTGCAGGGATCGAACCTGCGACCCTCGCCTTGTAAGGGCGATGCTCTCCCAGCTGAGCTAAGCACCCTGGAAAGGTGGGCTAGTTTACGGCATCTTTAAGCGCTTTACCAGCCTTAAATGCAGGATTTTTTGAAGCTTTGATTTCGATGGTCTGACCAGTCTGCGGATTGCGGCCTGTACGGGCAGCACGCTCACGCACGCTGAACGAACCAAAGCCGACAACTGTAACCTGATCGCCGTTCTTCAGTGCTTCAGTAATTGCGTCAATCATACCATCCAATGCACGACCGGCAGCGGCTTTAGAGATATCTGCCGCGTCAGCCATAGCATCGACTAATTCCGTCTTGTTCATTGATTCTGTCTCCCCATTGGTTGTCTATGATCTCCGACAGAAACCATCTGATGCCTGCCGAAAGTAATCTGTCTATACGTCGAAAATCGGGGTCAATTTATACCAGCCGGAAAGAAGAAGTGTCAAGCAGTGAATTCGCTGAAAACCCTTAGTTTATGCGCTTTCCAGAGGATTTATATTTTTTTCACACTTGACATTCCACGACTTCTCAGAACCGACGCTCAAATCTGAGCGACGGTTCACAGTCTGAGAAATATTGACTCAATGCTTAGTCACACTAGTACGTTTTTTTACACTTTTTTTGCGTGCGGCCGCCTTCGGTTTAGCGGTGCTGACGGCATTCTCATCTTCACTCCCAGTACGTGCTTCCGGCATGCTGGTTAAAGCGACCTCCAGCACTTGATCAATCCAACGGACTGGTTTGATGGATAGGTTCTTTTTAATGTTATCCGGAATCTCCACCAAGTCTCTCTCATTCTCTTCAGGAATGATCACCGTTTTAATACCCCCCCGATGAGCAGCCAACAGTTTCTCCTTCAGACCGCCAATCGGCAATACTTCACCACGCAGTGTAATTTCGCCTGTCATTGCCACATCGGCACGCACCGGAATCTGTGTCAACGCAGAGACCAGGCAGGTACACATACCAATACCGGCACTCGGACCATCCTTTGGTGTTGCACCTTCAGGCACATGGATATGCACATCATATTTTTGGTAGAAATCTGACTCCAGTCCCAGGACCTCAGCACGGCTGCGCACCACTGTCATCGCCGCCTGGATGGACTCTTGCATCACCTCACCCAGCTTACCTGTATGACTCAAACGCCCTTTCCCAGCCACCAGTGCTGTTTCGATACTGAGTAGTTCACCACCCACTTCAGTCCAGGCCAAACCGGTCACTTGACCAACTTGATCATGCTCTTCGGCTTCACCGTAACGGAAGCGCTGTACGCCGAGATACTTCTCCAGACTTTTTGGTGTAATCACCACTGCCTTAGAAGGTTTCTTAAGCAGGATATCTTTCACCACCTTGCGACAGATTTTGGAGATCTCACGCTCGAGGTTACGCACCCCGGCTTCGCGCGTATAGTAACGGATTATGTCGCGAATGGCCGCTTCACGAATCTGCACCTCGGTCTCCTTCAGACCGTTATTCTCCATCTGCTTCGGCACCAGATAGCGTGTCGCAATATTGACCTTCTCATCTTCGGTATAGCCCGAGAGACGAATCACCTCCATACGATCAAGTAACGCCGGCGGAATATTCAGGGTGTTCGCTGTCGCTACAAACATCACCTCCGAGAGATCGAAATCGACCTCCAGATAGTGGTCGGCAAAGGTGTGATTCTGCTCAGGATCAAGTACTTCAAGCAGCGCCGAAGCAGGGTCACCACGAAAATCCATCGCCATCTTATCGATCTCATCGAGCAAGAACAGCGGGTTACGTGTCCCGATTTTGGACAGACTCTGAATAATCTTACCCGGCAATGCACCAATATAAGTACGGCGATGACCGCGAATCTCGGCCTCATCACGCACGCCGCCCAGGGCCATGCGCACAAACTTGCGGTTGGTCGCACGAGCGATAGACTGTCCGACAGAGGTTTTACCCACGCCGGGCGGCCCCACCAGACAGAGAATCGGCCCCTTCAGTTTACGTACCCGCTGCTGAACAGCCAGATATTCGATAATGCGCTCTTTGACCTTTTCCAGGCCGTAGTGATCCTTCTCAAGCACCTCTTCAGCAGCCGCTAAATCATTACGAATTTTGCTGCGCTTTTTCCAAGGCACGCTCACCAAGGTGTCGATATAGTTGCGTACAACAGTCGCTTCCGCCGACATGGGCGACATCAGCTTCAGCTTGTTCAGCTCGCCAATCGCCTTCTCTTTGGCCTCTTTGGTCATGCCCGCTTTTTCGATGCGGTTGGTGAGATCTTCAATCTCGTTCGGCGCGTCATCCAGATCACCCAGCTCTTTCTGAATCGCCTTCATCTGCTCATTCAGATAGTACTCGCGCTGGTTCTTCTCCATCTGACGATTTACCCGCCCCCGGATGCGCCTCTCCATCTGCAGCAGATCATTCTCCGACTCCATCAATCCCATCAGATGCTCTAAGCGCTCGCGCACATTGGCCATCTCCAAAACGAACTGCTTATCTTCCAGCTTCAGCGACATATGTGCCGACATGGTGTCGGCCAGACGACTCGGTTCATCAATACTGGAGAG
>JAKSCN010000634.1 GCA_022360595.1 Chromatiales bacterium | reverse complement strand
TGCAGATATTCGTTTCCTGAGAGCCCGGCTGACTATCCCACTCATCGGGAATGCCATCGTTGTCAGGATCACCTTCCACCACAGCGAAAGTCTGAACCACATCGGCGGCAGCGTTGTAGTTGCTATCACCGGCCTGCGAGGCAGTGATCGAGCAGGTACCGACCGCAACCAGACTCACTGTAGTACCGCTCACGGTGCAGACCCCACTAGTGGTGGAGGCAAAGCTCACTGCAAGACCGGAATCGGCACTGGCACTGACGGCAAAGGCGGCATCATCCTCGCTCTTATCCGCCAAGGCATCGAAAGTAATCGTCTGATCCGCTTGATTGACGGTGAAGCTCTGAACCACATCGGGAGCAGCATTGTAGCTGCTATCCCCACTCTGAGAGGCGGTGATGGAGCAACTACCGGCCCCGACAAGGCTCACCGTGGTGCCGCTGACGGTGCAGACCTCTGTGGTCGTGGAGGCAAAGCTCACCGTGAGACCGGAATCGGCGCTGGCGCTGACAGTGAAATCCGCATCACCGTAGGTTTTGTCGGCTAAAGCGCCAAACGTGATCGCCTGAGTTTGCCTTACAGTCAAAGTATCGGTTGTACTGCTGCTACCATAGTCATCACTACCACTGTAAGTAGCCGTCACGGTTTGATCGACACCGATATCAAGCCCGGTAAGGCTACAGCTACCTATCGATTCAGCGGCATCACTGACGCTCAATGAAGCGGTACAACCATCACCTATTGCAATACTTACCGTACCCGTAGGTGGACCCACGGTTGCGTTACCCGTAACGCTGACATCAACGGTTACGCTATCACCCAAGTCGGCAGGATTCGGTGTGATTGCCGTGATTGCCGTAGTGGTCGCAGCCGCCTGCACCTCGTGACTGGCGCTACCGCTGGCCGCTTGATAATTGGTATCCCCTGTATATTCAGCAGTCAGACTGTAGTTACCGGTAGCAGCAAAGCTGGCCACACAACTGGCTTGGCCATCGACCAGATTACCGGTGGTACAGAGAGCATTACTCCCCTCCTTCACGGTCACCGTACCGGTGGCATACTCACTCAACGTGTTGGGGCGATCAACGGTAACCTCAAAGGTGACACCATCCCCTGCCGCAGAGGGGCTCGGGGTTGGAGTCAAAGTCACCGTCGGTGTAACTTGAGCAATATCCATTTGCGCACTGTCGCTGCTGCCGCCATAGGTGGCATCGCCATTATAGGTGGCAGTGATAGAGACCAAGTCACCCGCCGGTGGCACCAGGCCGCAACTCCCCTCACCGTCGATCAACGTAATGGTACAGCTGGCCGCACCGGCAGCAACTGTGACACTACCGGTAGGTGTATCAATATCACTCTCAATAAGAACCCCCAAGGTCAGCGTATCACCATAGGTATAGGGCCCAGGAGCCGGGTCGATCCATTCGATAGACGTTGTGCTCTCTGCCGCATTGACGGTATGGCTCTGATCACCACTGCCTGAGCTATTGAATTCAGCATCGCCGGTAAAACTGGCAGAGAGTGTTTGTGTACCGCTGGTCGCGAAACTGGTGTTACAGATCGCCGATCCACTGCCGTCCACCATTACCGCATCACATCCGCTGATACCGTTACCCTCAGCACTAAACGCCACCGTACCGGTCGGTGTGGCGCTACCCGGACTGACTGATGTCATCGTAGCGACTAAATCGACACTCTCACCCGCCGTTGATGAGGTAGGCGTCGTGCTCAGCACGGTGGTCGTATCCGCCGCCGTCACTGTCAGGCTACCATTGCCGGCCCCACTACTGCTGCTGGCACTGAAGCTACTGCTGCCCGGTGTATACACGGCACTAACGGCATGATCGGTACCCAACCCCGGGAAACCGCTACCGGCATCCAAGGTACAACTACCACCGGCAACAGTGCTGCCCTGATCAGTCAGCGCAATCTGACAGCTCTTGCCATCCACACTCACATCTACCGTACCCGGAGGATAACTGCTGCCACTACCGGGGGTCACCGTGACCGACACATCCACCGCCTGACCGTAGATCGCACTGGCGCTATTGGTGCCATTGCTCTCACCGTCAGGGTTGACCACCGTCACCGCCGTAGTCGTAGTGATGGCAGTCACCTCATGGCTGACACCGGTCGAGGTTGCGGCGTCATAGTTGTTCTCAGCCGCAAAGGTGGCCGTTAACGTCCAGGTACCCGCTACATCCAGTGTCAGACTACAGACACCTGTCGCAGCCACAGCAGCGCTACAACTCACATCACTCTCATCCGCTTTACTGGCCGTGATGGTGACATTCCCACCGGGTGCAACACCACTGCCGCCATCATTCTGGGCAAAGTTGAAAGTAGCGGTAAAGCTCTCACCGGCAATACTTCCCGCACTGCTATCCATTGTTAGAGTAGGCGCCGCGTTATTTACCGTCAGGCTGACTGTCTGTCCCAAGACACTGTTGTAGTTAGCGGTATCGGTAGGTATGAAATCAACTGAGAGGGTTTGCGTGCCCGCATCCAATACCACACCACTGGCGGGACTGTAACTGAAGCTCCCCGCCACACCGGTCGATGCGTCAAGCTCAGTGCCGCTTAACGGGGTACCATAGATAATCGACGACGGGCTCGACCAACTGATCACCGGGGTCGCTTTGTTTACCGTAAAGCTTTGTGTGACATCGGTAGCCGCATAGTACTGTGAATCGCCCACCTGCGACGCGGTGATAGAGCAGCTACCGGCAGCGACCAAACTCACTGTGCTGCCACTGACCGTGCAGACGCTGGTGGTGTTGGATGTGAAACTGACACTCAATCCCGAGTTCGCACTAGCACTGAGCGTGAAGTCGGCATCGCCAAAAGTTTTGTCAGCCAGCGCATTAAAGGTGATGGCCTGATCCGATTTAGCGGTGAGAACCACGTCATTACCGTCACCGCCCACGTAACTGATGGTCAGATCCACACCGGAAAAATTGATGGCATCGCCTTCGCCCAAACCGGAGAAAGTGCCGCTGACCGCATCAACGCCGTCGTTATCGATAAGCGTGAAGCTATCCAGGGGTGAGGGGGTGAGGCTGTTGCTGGTGCTGAGACTCAGGGTGGCGCCACCCAGAGTAACGCCACCGGTCACTTGCACCTGATCATACCCACTACACGCAGTAGTGCCATCAAGCTCTATATCGAGTGTACTACCGGATGCCAGTTCAAAATCGTCCACCCCGAAACAACCGGGGCTGGCCCCAGGACTCATAGTGGCGCCCGAGGCGATCACTGTCGCTCCCCCGTTCACGCCACCGGCACCATCTAAGGTTGCACCAGAACTGATAGTAAGCGTACCGGCATAGAGGGTATTTTGTAACAGCATACCGGCGAAAAGAGCCGTGACTAGAGATCTCATCACTGCCCCTCCACCAGAATCTCAATACGTTTGGCCAGTTGCTCAATCTCTTGGGTAAGATCAGCAATTTCACCATCCAGTTGATCACTTTCGGCATTCAATGCCTGTAGGGCGCTGATCAGCAGACCGGTAGTCTCGATATAGTTAACCGACTTAACCCCATCCGGCGCGGTTTGCACCAACTCCGGTACTACAGCTTCCACCTCCTGGGCAATAAAGCCGTAGTGACGCTCGTTCCCCCGATGTAATTCAGGTCGCCAGCGGTAACTTTTACCCTCCAACTGCGCCAAGATATCCGTGGCACCCGTTATGGGTTCTACGCGCTCCTTGAGGCGCCCATCTGAAGCCACACTGAGATCACCGGTAATGGTCAAAGTACCGGCATTGGTCAACGTCATTTTAGTCGCGTAGCTGCCGTCGATATTGTTGTTAAAGGTGAGATCACCACTATCGGCAGCGCTTAGCTGCCAGCTATCGCCATTGTCCTCACCGGCATCAGCCGTTAGGGTCCAGTAAGCAGCGGCGGCGCTGTCTGCAATGGTCGTGAAGGTTTTGGATACGATATCGGTAAACTGGTAGTTGCTGCTACCCATCTCTGTAACACCATCTACATAGGGTTCCCAAGCAACAGTACTGTCGTTACCCAACACTACTGTGTTATTGGCGTGGCTGGTCGCATTATCACCGATGGTAATAGCGTTGTTATGGCTGGTGACTGTATTGGTGCCGATTGCAATCGATCCAACAGTAGAAGCTTCTGCGTTGTATCCCACTACCACTACATCATGCGCGCTGCCTACTGCTGTTGCCCCCATTACGGCAACCCGGTTAATTCCGTACGGGCTTGTAGGTATAGAAGGAAAACCAGTATTATCACTCCAATCTGCAGAAAAGCCCGTTTCCCGGTCAGCATCGGAGCTGGTCCACTCCTGAAAATCGGCAAAGGCACCCAATATCACATTGTCTGACCCTTCACGGTTTGTAGCACCTGCCCCCACACCCATGTAGGTATTTCTATTCGCGTCATCGGTGTTGTTGCTTCGGTTGTTATCCCGCCCGGCCAGCATACCGACAAATGTATTGTAATCACCGTGCTCGGTATTCTCGCCGCTACGGGCGCCCACCATGGTATTGAAGTTACCGTCACCAATATCAAAACCTGCCTGCTTGCCTACCGCAGTGTTACGAATGCCATCATCCAGATCTGTTCCACTGTCAAGGCCAATAGCAGTATTACCCCAACCGGTTCCCGTCTCGTTATATACTCCCAGCGACTCATTACCGACACCGGTATTTCGATAACCGGTGGTCAACTTAAGACCGGCATCTTCACCCACCAGGGTATTATCCGAACCGGTAGTAAGGATCGCTCCCGCTTCTTCACCAATCAGCGTATTGCGATCACCTGTGGCAAATTCCCCCGCTTCAGCACCAAAGTAGGTGTTGTCATTCCCGGTAGTATTACTCAGGCCTGACTCCATACCCACAAAGGTATTGCGTTCACCCGTTGTGTTGCTGAGTCCGGCTTGATACCCGATAAAGATATTCTCGTCGACAAGATTCGCTTTACCTGCCTGGTAACCGATCATGGTATTGCCCGACTGAGTGGAGATGCTATTTCCAGCCTCTTCACCCAGCAAAACATTGGCATCACCAGTAGTCATGGACTGACCCGCATTGGTACCGAGAGTATTGTTCTCAGCGAGAACATTGAGGGGCAGCGCTAAAACGGTAGCCAGAAGGATAGGGTGCTTCATTAGTGCGCACCTCCATTGATTTTCAGGCGACCGAGCAACTGTTCCAACCGCGCTAAACGCTGATCCAGTCTCTGCAGGCTCTGCGCCTGCTGTTGGTTTTTAATCGCCAATTCGCCACCGCCTTGAGCAACCAGCGGCAACAGGGCCAAGTAATTAACCGACTTCCATCCTTGCTGATCCCCCTCCACTACCTCAGGCAAAACAGACTCGATATCCTGGGCGATCAGACCGTAGTGACGATGGCCATCGCGGTTTAATCCGGCCTTCCAGTAGTACTGTTTGGGTTGAAGCCGCTTCACCAACCTTAACGCATCGGGTATGGCCTCGATATCTCTCTTCACCCGTTGATCGGAGAGCACATTCATATCGCCGCTTACCGTTAGATCACCACCATTACCCAGGCTAATCATTGCCACCTGACTGCCACTGATATCATTGGAGAAGCTCAGATCACTGCTATCAGCAGCAGAGAGTTGCCAGCTATCACCGCTATCCTCACCCGCATCCGCGGTGAGGGTCATAACCGCTGCTGCAGCACTATCGGCACGCGTAGTTACGGTGCGGCTGTTTAGATTACTGAAGCGGTAACTACTGGAGCCCAGCGCTGTCACCCCGTCGGCGTGGGGGTCCCACTGGGTGGTGCTGGAATTGCCCAGCACTACACCGTAATCCGCATGACTGGTAGCACCGTAGCCGATGGTAACCGCCTGAATATGGCTGCTGGAGGCGGCGGAACCGATGGTGACAGCTCTATTTGCGGTCGATTGCACGCCGTAACCAACCCCGACGGCATAGTCACCATAGACCTCTGCCTTGGCGCCCACCATAGCAACACCTTTCGGCGAGGCATCCTGTACGGTAGCACCTGTGCTACCGCCACTTTCAGCGGTAAAGACTGCTTCTATCTCTACTTCGGTTAAATCCCAGGAACCAAAGTCGGCAAAGGCCCCAATAGCGATATTCGAATCGCCGGTTTGGTTGCCCGAGCCCGCAGCTGCGCCTAAAAAGGTATTACTAGAGGCCCCATCACCGGCATCCAACCCTGCCAGCGCACCTACGAAGGTACTCGCATAATATTCACTGTAAGTAGTATCGCTAATGGAATCCTGACTCTTTTCACCGGCACGGGCACCGACAAAGGTGTTATATTCACCATCATTGAGATCCGCGCCGGCACTTTCACCAATCGTCGTATTACCGTCGCCACTGCCCAATCCATAGGCTGAACGGTAGCCGATAGCCGTTGAAGCATGCGTATCGGCACTGGGA
>JAKSCN010000158.1 GCA_022360595.1 Chromatiales bacterium | reverse complement strand
TTGAGCCGGTTATTGACCCCAACGACCCGACTGCTCCCCCAACCGTCGGTTATATGAAGCCCGGCCGTTATACTGTCGAGGTTGTTCCGCCTGCCGGTTATGAAGTGGTGCGTTCACAAGATCGAAATGTGGACTTCGGTGACGACTATACCGACCCGCAACTGCTGCCACCCAAGTGCATTGGCGCGACATATACGGTACCGGCGGAGCTGAGTCTGTTTCCAGGTGTTGAGGCGCCTTTAGCAGGAGAAGCCCTGAACCACTGTGATCAGAAAGAGGTGCTGGTTACCCATGGCGCCAATGCGGCGGCGGATTTCTTCCTCTTTACGGAAGTGCCGGTGTCGTCCCACATTGTCGGCTTTGTTCTGGATGATGTCGCTAATGAGTTTGACCCTAACTCACCGCAGTTTGGGGAGAAATATGCACCGCCATTTCTGCCGATCTCGATCAGGGATTGGACCGGGCGTGAAATTTCACGCACTGTCTCGGATGAGTACGGTCGTTACAACGCGTTAGTGCCTTCCACCTTTACCCAGTATCTCGGTCAGCCCAGTGGTATTTCGCCCAACATGCTGACAACCTGCATGAACGCAAAAATCAAACCTGACGGTGCTGTCGATCCGCTGCATAACCCCAAGTACAGTCAGTTCTGTTACACCTTCCAATATATGCCGGGCACCACAACCTATCTGGATACACCGGTTGTGCCTGTCGCTGCGTTTGCCGGCCCCGATCAATCGCCACTGGATTGTGCGCTGAATGCCAGAACACCGCGCATATCAACAGTCAGTGTGCCGGATAACGGTGTGGGCGGTGGCCCGTTCTTCCCGGTCGAGAGACGTGTGCTGGCGTGCGATAACGCTGATAATGACAACGTTTGCAACGCGCAGCTTGAAATCACTTCGATGGGTATGGTCGCCGTGCCCAATCCCGCGTATGACGGCGTGGGTGGGTCCCAACCCAAAACCGTTTTGCGTGACTACGGCTTTGGCTCCATCGAAGGTGAGGTGACGCTGGGTGGTGTGCCTCTGACTATCGATAGTTGGAACGACAGCACCATTCTGGCCACTATTCCGACAACCTCGACCAACAGGGGATTAAGTCCAGGCGTAGAGACCGGACAGTTGCTGGTGACGCGTGGTGACAGCGGCGGCACTACCGAATCCGGTGTCACTGTGCATGTCGGATTGAGAAGCCGGGCCAATGTGGTGACTGTTGCGGGGCCGGCGCCAAACAGCAGTCTGATTGGTTCAATTCAACAGGCAGTTGACGTGGCTTGACCCAACGATCTGATTCTTGTACCGCCAGGTGTCTACAATGAGATGGTCATCATGTGGAAACCGGTACAACTGCAAGGTTGGGGGGAAGGTTCCACCCATATCGATGCCATTAAAACGCCACCTGAAAAACTGCAGGTGTGGCGCGATCATCTAGAAGCCCTTATTACCAGTAATCAGGTGAGTCTGCTACCAGGTCAGGAAGCCGGGTTTGGCGGTATCGAACCCGACGCCCTGTTCAATGAAGAGGGCGCGGGTGTCTTGGTGCTGGCCAGAAGCAGTGGCCCCAACCGCTTCTCACTGGGTCGCAACCGTGGTGCGCTTATCGATGGATTTACCATCAGTGGTGCAGACACCGGTGGCGGTATCGTGGTCAACGGTTATGCCAAGTACCTTGAAGTCTCCAACAACCGAATTACCAATAACACCGGCTTTTATGGTGGCGGTATCCGCAGTGGTCATACAGTGGTGATGCAAGAGGTGGGTGTTCGCGTGAGACCAACCGACTCGCAAAATGACTATCTCAAACTGCACCACAACCAAGTCGTTGAAAATGGCGGACTCGACATTGCCGGCGGCGGTATCACTATCGGTAAGGGTACTGATAACTATCAGGTAACGAGCAACTTTGTATGCGGCAATTTCACCAGTGGTCATGGCGCCGGTATTGCCCACTACGGTAGAAGCAATAATGGACTGATCGCGGACAATACTGTCATTTTCAACGAAAACTTTAATCAACAGATCACTGTGAATGGCGCGGGCATTCTCGTGGCAGGCGCTGCGCCGGAAGGTTGCGCGGCTGGTGACCAGGCGTGCGAGCGCGACCGTTACAGAAGTCTGACCGAAGGGTCTGGCTCGGTCAGTATTCTTCGCAATCTGATTAAAGGCAACTCGTCCGGCGCGGGCGACGGCGCGGGTATCCGCACCAGCCGTGTCAACGGGCAGGATATGTTGCGCTCAAATACTACCTACAGGCCTGAAAGTCAGTGGAACCATATTGATATCACCAACAACGTGATCGTCAACAATGTATCGGCGCTGTCCGGTGCGGGTATCTCACTGCAGGATGCACTGCGCGCGACCATCGTTAACAACACGATTGCCAATAACGATAACGCCTCCGTCGCCAAAGAGACCTTTACCCCAGGCGTTCCTTCGCAGTCGAACCCTCAAGCCGGTGCGGGTGTTGTCTCACGCGCCCATAGTCTGGAGTTGCAAAACTTCCTGCCGGCCGGTGAGCCTGCGTTCTCTGATCCTGTATTGAGCGACAACATCATATGGCAGAACCGTATGTTCTACTGGATGATTGCCAATGATGGTTCAAAGAGCGGCCTGTGCCCAGATATCAGTGGCAATGTGGGCCTGGCCTGTACTGGTGGCAATGCCGAAGTCTACAGCGACCTGGCGGTAATCGGTACAGCCGGCAACCTGACTTGTTCGAATTGTCTGCAGACAGGTGGCGCTGATCCGCAGTTTGTTTCGGAGTACGTGAATGGTAACCGTGACACAACCATCTTCCTGCCTGAAACAACCACGGCTATTACTGCACCACCGGCCATGGATGAAGGCGGCAACTTCATCCGCCTCCGCTATGGCCCATTAACTCAAACGTTGAGTGACGGTGTGACCCTGCGTGGTGATTACCACATTCAATCCAACTCACCCGCGGTCGATGGTTCAACCTCTGCCACACCCGATGACATCGACGGCGACCTAAGGCCACAAGGCTCCACCAATGATATTGGTGCGGATGAGTATCTGTAATCAGAGGCCGATGAGAAAGGAGCATAGGTGATGAAAAAGAGACTATTCACGAAAGCGCTATTGCCATTGGCCGCCAGTATGATGACTTTTGGTTCTGGTGATCTGATAGCGGCCATACTAGTGCAGTGTCCTGGTGATAGAAACCAGAACGCGACACTGAATAACGGCGACAAACTGCAACTGACCAATCAAGGTTATACCCAAGAGCAGATAGAGCATTTGAAGTGCATGCATCTGGGCGCCAGCGACGGTTACGCCAGAATGGCCGATGGCACCAGTAGTTATATCTTTGGCTTTTCAGATCTCACGGGGCTGCCGACCAGGCGCCAGTTCCAGAAAGAGGCGGTGTTCGAGGCGGGCATACTGGCTGCCCAGTGGCCCGCGCCAACCATCGATGTGAACGAGGGTGATGAGCTGTACCTTACCCTGACCAACATCGGCATGATGATGCGCCCCGATCTGTTCGATCCGCACTCGGTGCATGTACACGGTTTCCCGGAAGCCGGTTATGTATTTGACGGCATTCCCGAGGCCTCTGTCTCGATCAATATGAATGCCAGCCTGACCTACTACTACAAGTTCAATGATCCCGGCACCTACATGTACCACTGTCATGTGGAAGCGGCAGAGCATATGCAGATGGGGATGCTGGGCAATCTGTATGTCAGACCGGATCAGGATGGCACGCTGATCGAGTACCCCTCCGGCAGTGGCAAGCATTACAACCGCTTTGCCTATAACGACGGTGATGGCTCAACCGGCTACGATGTTGACTATCCGATTCAGGTGGGTTCATTTGACAGCGCTTTTCATGCGGCGAGCGAAAATGTCCAGCCTCTACCCTTTGCGCTGATGAAGGATGACTACCCCATGATCAATGGGCGTGGTTATCCCGATACGGTTGATCCCCGCGAGCAGGGCAAAAATCCAAATGCATTCAATACCTTTCCGCCAGCGGAAGGCAGTGGTGCGAACTTTACCAACCCGGCGGCAAACCTGAAGACCAGCCAGGCGGTCAGTTCCCTGGTGACAGCCGATCCGGGGCAGCGGGTGCTGTTGCGTATTTCCAATCTCAACATTACCCGCTTCTATACGTTGCAGAGTCTTGGCTTGCCGATGCAGGTTGTCGGGAAAGACGCAAAGTTGTTGCGTGGTCCCGATGGTAAGAGTCTCTACTACACAACCAACTCGGTGACCCTCGGTGGTGGTGAATCCTACGATGTGATTCTCGATACAACCGGCACCTCAAGTGGCGACACATTTTTTCTCTATGCGGCAAATCTCAACTACCTCAGCAATGGTGAAGAGGAGTATGGCGGCATGATGACCGAGATACGCATTAATTAAAAAAGAGGTAGGAGAGCGAACATGAAAAAGAGATTACGTCAATCTATCGGGGCGTCCGCCTTATTCACGGGAGTGTTGATGGGTATATCCCTGTCGCCGTCCCATGCGGCGATAAAGGGGATAGCCGGGCCCACATTCAGTTTTACCGCCAAGGTCGATCATATCTCCACAGCGGATGGAGGCAGTCTGCAGCTATGGGGGTACGCCGATGATGCCGGCTCCAACAACGGCCGGGCTCAGTATCCCGGACCGACCATGATTGTCAATCAGGGTGATACCGTCACCATCACATTGAACAATGAACTGCCGGTCTCGGCGGGTAAGGTCTCAATGGTCTTTCCGGGGCAAACGGTGACGACGACAGGTGGTGTGACCGGCGTCTTGACCCAGGAGGCTGTACAGGATGATCCATCGTCAACGAATACGGATGAATCACAAAGTGTCACCTACACATTTACCGCCGACAAGCCGGGGACCTTTACCTACCATAGCGGCACCAAACCGGAGCTTCAGGTGGAGATGGGGTTGACCGGCGCCATCATTGTGAGGCCCAGCGGTTTCGACCCCAATGCGCCCACAGCCTATGGCCATCCCGATACCGCCTATGATCGCGAGTTTCTCTTCTTTCTCAGTGAAATGGACCCGCGCATTCACGAGACCGTGGAAGTGGATGGTTCAGTGCCCCAAGCGTTTCTGGATGGCTATGTGTCCAACTACTTCTTTATTAACGGCCGTACCGCGCCCGATGTGTTTCAGGAACCCTACATCGGTTGGATGCCGACCCAGCCCTACAATTCGCTGCCCAGGATGCATCCTGGTGAAAGAATCTTGATGCGTGTCATCAATGGTGGAAGAACCCTGCATCCGTTCCATCATCACGGCAATCATGCACAGATCATCGCCCAGGATGGACGCCTGCTGGAGAGCACAGCGGGTGCAGGGCCCGATCTCGCTTACTCGGTCTTCACCATGCCCTCCGTACCTGGGCAGACGCTGGACGGTATTTTTCAATGGACTGGTAAAGGGCTTGGCTGGGATATCTACGGAACACCGGCGGCCGGTCCCGAGTTTGCGCACAGTTGTACCCCCGGGCCGGATGGTTTTGATCCAACCACCCATGAGTGGTGCGCCGATCATGGGAAAGAGATCCCTGTCGTCCTTCCTTCGCAAGCAGACACCACCTTTGGTGGTTGGTGGTCTGGCAGTCCTTACTTAGGGACACTCGGTTCTTTGCCACCGGGTGAAGGGGGACTGAACCCTAATGGTGGCTTTGTATACATGTGGCACTCACACACAGAGCGCGAACTGACGAACTACGATATTTTTCCTGGCGGCATGCTCACCATGATGATTATCGAGTCGTATAACGTGCCGTTGGACGACTGAGCAGAGGAGAGGCGACAATGAAACCCAAGGCTTTTACTTTAAAGCGGATCAACGTGGCGATCCTTCTACTTGCCGGCACCAGCCTGGCGCCCGCGGCAGCACGGGCTGTTGATCTGATGGCAGCCGAGACGACCTGGAACTCGCCAGACGGGCCGGTCACGATGTGGGGCTTTTTTAATGACACAGGTGATTGTGCGACTGTCCCGGGGGCATGGACGACAGCACCGGTGCTGACCGGAACACCCGGGAGTTCACTCACCATCAATCTGCGCAACTGCCTGGCCGAGCCGGTATCCATCATCATCCCCGGTCAACCCACTACGTTCACGCCAGAGTATAGTGCGCCGGATGCGCAGGGGAGACGGCGTGTTACATCCTTTACGCACGCCACGGCTGCTAACGGAGGCACCGGTGTCTATACCTGGAGTAATCTGAATAGCGGCACCTTTCTCTATCAGAGTGGTGCTCATCCCGCCAAGCAGATCCACATGGGGCTTTATGGTGCGCTTAAAGTGGGCACCTACGCCAATACCAGCGAGGAAGTCACACTGCTGTTCAGTGAAGTGGACCCGTCACTGCATAATCCACCCGCAGCGGCCAATCCACTTAACTACACTCCTAAATATTTCCTCATCAATGGTCAAATAGCGCCAACCATTACGGCGGGCGACACCCTTGCGCCGACCGCCCTGCGGATGCTGAATGCCGGACTTGACTCACGTGTGCCGGCGTTGAATAGCGGCTATATGGCCGTTGTTGGCGAAGATGGCAACGCCTATCCCTATCCGCGTCAGCAGTACTCCGCGCATCTGCCCGCCGGCAAAACTGTCGATGCGCTGTGGCAGCCTACAGAGGCGGGTGATCACAAAATCGTGGATCGCATGCTCAGTGGCGCGATGCTGACCCTGGCCGTTTCACCGGGAGGGGATGCACCAGCCGCGGCGGATGATGCCTACACTACTGATGAAGAGACAACCCTTAACGTGACGGCACCCGGTGTACTGGCAAACGATGATCCGGATGTAACCGCCCAGTTGACCACCGACCCCGCCAACGGTGTGGTGACGTTGAACGCTGACGGCAGCTTTGATTACACCCCCAATACCAACTTCTTTGGCGATGACAGCTTCCAGTACAAAGTGAATGACGGTGTCTATGACAGCGTGCAGCCGGCGACAGTGACCATTACCGTCAATAACCTGCCGGATGCTCCGATCGCGGTTGCGGATACTTATGAGGTAGGCGCCAATGGTGTGCTCGATGTTGTTTCGCCGGGTGTGCTGGACAACGACAGCGATCCTGACCAGCAACTGCTGACAGTGGCTCAGACAACGCCATTAAACCCGCTGGTGACATTGTCGCCTGATGGCGCCTTCACCTATGCCGCCGGGGTTATCGGTACCGACAGCTTCATCTATGAACTCTACGAAGATGGTGTGGCGTCGGGGGTAACCGCTAGGGTCGATATCAACATTGTGTCGCCCAACACAGCGCCGGTAGCCACGGATAATAGTTACACAACCGTTACCGATACAGCGGTAACGGGTAATGTTATCTCTGACGATACCGGGATGGGGATTGATAGCGATGCGGAGGGTGACGCGTTGACAATCGCTGGTAACACAGAACCCACTAGCGGCCAACTCACCATCGATATGCAAGGTGCATTCAGCTATACACCCAACATCGGCTTTACCGGTGCAGACAGCTTTGAATACACCCTTAGTGACGGCAATGGCGGTACGGATCTGGCTGTTGTGGATATCACTGTCAGTGGTAACTCAGCGCCGGTGGCTGTTGAGGATTATCCAGCGAGTATTACTTGGAACAGCCTGGCCAGTTTCATCAATATCGTGGCTAATGATACGGATGTTGATAACAATCTCGCCAACCCATCGGGAGATGTCACCGCCGACCGTATTACCCTCACGACCGGCAGTCAAACAACGCGTCGGGGCAGCGTAGCGGTTGTCGACAACGGTGTATTGTACACGCCACGCACCAACTTCCGCGGTACCGATACGTTTAACTACACCGTCACCGACCTTGCGGGTGAAACATCCAACGAGGTGACTGTTCGGATCAATGTCATCCGACCCTGAGAGGTCGCTCACTCACCTGCTATCAGCAGGTGAGTGAGCTAATAAATGGAGAACGCTGCCATGAGAATGACAAACACGGCAAAAAGCCTATACGCCATTGAAAAAAGTTTTCTCTCCGCGCTGCTGATTGCGGGATTACTGATGGGGGTGACCGCGGTAGCCGCCAATGTGGGGTATGACAGTACCAGATCGTTGAAAAATATCTCTCCCCCCGCAGAGGAGGTAATGAAAAAGTGGGGGGTGGAACTGGTGGCGGTACGCACGTCGGCTGCCGGCCACATGATCGACTTTCGCTATCGTGTAATCGATGGTGAAAAGTCACTACCACTCTTTGACAAAGAGCTTCGCCCCTTTCTGTTGCACCAGAAGAGCGGTAAATCCATCACCATTCAGAATACCGCAAAAGTGGGCCCGCTCAGGAATCAGAAAAAGCCTAGAGAAGGGCGGGTCTATTGGATGTTCTTTAGGAACATGGGGGGG
>JAKSCN010000058.1 GCA_022360595.1 Chromatiales bacterium | reverse complement strand
GTGAGCCGTAATCCCCGAAATCCGCTTCGGTGGGATTGCTCTTCTTTGCCAATAGATCGGGATTGTTACCTCCCATACAGTTGTAACCGCCGAAATAACCGGGGGATACCAGCTGCGGCAGGCCTATCTTCTCGCCGTAGTCATCGTGGGCTTCATCACGCCCTGTCTCAAAGTGATAGGCATGGGTAATGGCATCGTAATCATGGCAGCCGGCTGTGCCACACGAAGTGCGTGGACTATAGGGCTTACCCGACTCCAACACATGCTTGCCCTGCTCATCGAGCAAGGGAATAGGTATGTGTTTAACCTGTTGATCGATGGCATTGGCCAATGCCGGGACACCCCATATTTGGGTTAGCCCAAGCACCAGCCCGGCTGCCCAGAGTTTATTTTTATTCACGCCATGTCTCCTATAGAGAGCTTGCTAATTCCAGGTATAACCATGAAAACCACCCCTAGTTACACCTGCCCCAGAACTGCGAGGCGCGATCATAGAGCAGATAGAAATGACACAAGTTTGATTTAGATCATGCCCCACCCCGAGCTGCCATATAAAGCAGAAAAAAGCACAATTATTATGGGATTTGCCATACCCACTGCTGCTTTTGCCTGACTGATTTTCTGCTCTCTACAGCTTGAATATCGCCATTTTTAGCCTTCTCCAACCAATTAACAGGCCCTACTGAATCCATTTAATTCACTGCACCGTATTAGCTTTAAAGGAGCTGAGCACAGGCAAAGAGATGCTAATTTCACTGCTTAAGACAATAACAACCACCCTTGCACTAATTACCTGCACCTGGGCATACAGCACCAGCTACGAACAGAACCCTCTACCCACCCGGCAGGGGTTTATGGTCTCCCACCAGGGTATCTACCACTTTGACACCAACACTCTGAGACCCAACTGGCAAGCGTTGAACGGACACAAAACCTTCGCACCAACCATAGCCGGTGATAGTGTCCTGGTCTCCAGTAGCAGTGGCGTCTACGCCTACCAGCTCTCCGACGGCAAGCTGCTATGGCACCACCCTGGCGGGAGCCCCTTTTCGGCAACCGTGGCTGATGGTCTCGCCTATATCAGTAGCGAAGATGGCAAACTGACCGCCCTGGATATAGCCCAGGGTGAACCACACTGGAGTAAACAATTGAGCGGCTGGGTCTATCCCCCTGTGGTAATGGGCGACGTGTTAATTACCGGCGGTAGCGCAGGGCTGCTCTGGGGAGTGGATCGCCACAGCGGCCGATTACTGTGGGAGCAACCGCTGGGGCAGGAGCTGTTCTACCGCCCAGTAGCCGTCGGAGACAATCGGATTGCCCTGACCAGTTTCGATGCCCGCCTGCAGGTGCTGAACAGCCGAGGAGATACGCTCTGGCAGCATCAGTTCAACAGCCTGGCGCTCTATCCTGTTGCCGACTCGGAGAACCTCTATGTCTACGAACTGAGTGGCGATCTGCACGCCTTCTCCTTAAGTGATGGTCAACACCGCTGGCAGCAGCAGCTCAACGAAAAACCGGCTGCCGCCGTTTCAGTATTGGACGATCAGATCCTGGCTGTCTCCAGCAATGGCACTGTGGTTCAGCTTAATAGAACCACCGGCGACATCCTGCACCAACAACAGCTGGCCGTAGAACCCATCACACCCGTTTTTCAACATAACCATAAGAGGCTGCTAATCGCTGCCCAAAGAGGCAAGCCACAGCCCATAGTTCTGGACTTTAGCGTCCACTCATCCACATCAAAGGAGATCAATGATGAATAAGCGCTCAATTCGAACGATCACTTTCAGCGCACTGCTAATCGGCAGTGGCGCCACTATCGCTGCGCCTTTCGGCTCCAGCGACGATGTCGCTTATGCCGG
>JAKSCN010000522.1 GCA_022360595.1 Chromatiales bacterium | reverse complement strand
TGGGTGCAACGGGCGAGGTAGGTACGATTGCCACTTCGTCACCGTGTTGCAGTTTGGTGAAGGGTTCAGAGAACTGCTTGTTGACGGTGACCCGGAAACTCCCCTCGCGGAACAGATAAGCGCGATCCATATAGCGTTTATGCAGCCACTCGATCAATGTTTGCACATCCACCACACTCTCGGGCAGCTCACCGCTTTCGTGATCACGCCGAAGCTCTTTCACCAGGTAGGTGAAGTAGAGCAGTTCGATTTTGCGTGGTCCAGACTGGTCTGCCGCCTGGCGCTGATAACCGATCTGTTCCAGCTTGGCCAGATAGTCGGCCCAGTTCTGCGCTTGATTTTCACCCAGTTCGTAGAGTGTCTCCCAGGAGTAGATGCCGGTATCGTGGCCATCATCGAACACCAGGCGCACGGCGTACTGGCCTTGGGGTTCAATCTGCTCGATGTTGACACTCTCTTTGCCGGTGACCGGTTTCTCCATGGTGCGCACCTCTTTCGCCTTAGAGAAGACGCGCAGGTATTCGCAGGGTAGCTCGAAGCGTTTGCCGTCAGAGAAGACAATGATCAGCAGCCGGGATTTGCTGTGCAGATTGATCTCTACCGGTATTTTATCGGGATTATGGTCGGACATCAGACACTCATTAAATTCAGGGAACCGGGCTGCGGATGTTGGCACAGACGTGCTATCTGTTCAACTCCGGTCCGATCTGAGTAATGTCGATCAAATTAGGGTTAACAGGCCCGCTAGTTGGTTGGGCTAATGGTGATAGAGTCGAAATAGCGTGCCCGATAGAGCAGGCGCTGCTGCTCACCATCTTCAAAGCGGCTGCGGGTGTGGAGTACGTTGCGGCTAACCAGCCCCTGGCCGGGTTGTAGCGTACCTTCAAATTGATATTGAGTAGCGCTACTCAACAGCTCTTTCAATGCGGCGACCGCTTCCTGCGTGAGTGTATCGTCACGCCACTCAATGCTGCGGTTGCGGTCGGTGTAGCGCATATGCAGCGAGCCGTCGGTATAGACCCGAAACACTGGGCCAGTGCGATCGGGGCGTAGCTCTTTGCCATCTTCAACATTGGCCGGGATGGTCATCGCCTCCGGGTGCATCAGTGCTTCAATGAACCGCGGATCTTGATCGCGCAGCAGCAGGTACATCAGCTCGTGATCCATCAGTTGGTTAGCACCGCCGCTGGCCGCGGGTTGCACACAGTGTAGTAGTAGGCCGCGGATCTGGTGATCGTGATCGTTGTAGTAGCCGTCAGTGTGCCAAGCAATGGGGCGGGTGCTGTAGGGGATATACCCCTGATGGAGAGCATCCTCTTGAACGGTCAGGGAGGTGATGGCGTCGTTGTCGGCACACATGTTGTGATCCAGCCGGTTCAGCCCGAACTGCTGGCCCATGGCTCGGATCAGCTCTTTATCTTTGGTCGCCTCTGCACAACTGGCGTAGATAGCCATATTGGTTTTGTTGAGGCGGGCGCTGATGGCCGCGTATTCCTCTGTGCTGAGCTGCAACAGGTTCTCAACCGGCACGACGAGTTGATCCAAACTGCTGGGGTAGTTGTCCAGCTTTTCGATGCGCCACTGTTGGTAGGCGTGGTCGTCGGCAGGGTTGAAGGGGTTATTGTCGGGGAAAGTCAGAGCAGAGACGGCTGTTGTCACGGTATCTTATCCAGAGTTCGCACTAGAAAGGTCGCGCCGCGCTGCTCGGCCAGTTTTCGGCAGGCAGAGATGTCCACACCTTCAATACCGTCGATCGCACTGGCCCGGACATCGCTGATGTAGCGCGGGGCTTCGGAGACAAACTCTAACATCTTTTCGAAGGAACCGGGTAAACCGGGCTGGCAGATGCTGTCATAGGTGTCGGCATCCTGAGCGTTCATCGAGATAGAGAGGATGTCGACACAAGTGGCCAGCTTGGGCAACACGTTGTTTTTGTGCACTAAATTGGCGAGCCCATCGGTGTTGACCCGCACCTTGCCACCCTGCTGTTTGATCACCTGGGCCACTTCAACTACCAGGTTCAGGCGTAATGTGGGTTCACCATAGCCGCAGAACACCACCTCATCGTACTGCTCCGGTTGGCTGATACAGGCCATGATCTCTTCGGCCTTTGGGCGGTATCCCAGGGTGAGATCATAGTCACCCACTTTGCAGCTACCTCGGGTTTTGGGGCAGAAGACACAATCCAGGGTACAACTGTCAGTGATATTCAGATAGAGCCGGTTATCGATTTGGTAGCTGAGCTGATGTGTATCCACTGTTCCCCGTCCACTATTTCGAGTCCCGCAGATGGGCTTGGCTGTTGGGAGTTTGAGCCGCTCACTATACCCATTCTAAAGTTTGATCGGTTTTGATCCCGGTCAACCAAAGTGGTTTTCAGTGCTTATTTACCGCTCAGTTCATTGCAAAGGCGCTGTGATACCTGCTTGAACTGGGAGAATTTGTTGCGATCCAGCTCATTGGGATTACTGCAGTCGGCGTAGAGAATGCCGAGCGGTTTGTTGCGTACGTAGAGGGAACTGGCAAAAAAGCTCTCGCTGTTGAGGTGGTTATGGACCTCTTTGGGGATTAGGGCCGCATATTTCTGATGATTGTCCCGGTTTAGCCAGAATCCTTGCTGTTTGGACACCAGGATAGAGAAGAGATGTTTCTGCTCCAGATTGATCTCCAATTTTTTGAGATTAGCATCATCTGCAGCACCCACCACAATTCTGGAACGGACCGCTTTACGGTCTGGGGTTATCATGGCGAACATGATGCGCTCCAGTCCGGTAATATCATGCAGATCATGGATCACACCCGCGAGCTTTTCTTGCAGATTTGGGGGCTGTTTGGGCTGGGGGGGTGCGGGTGGAGTTGTCTGAGGTGCCGGTTGGGCTTTTGTCGGAGCCGCGTGCTTTGCGGGTGCTGAGGACGCTGCCTTGGCTGCTGGTTTTGATTGCTGGTCGGGTTTGGGAGCTGTTTTAATGTGCTCGGCCGATTTAGG
>JAKSCN010000170.1 GCA_022360595.1 Chromatiales bacterium | reverse complement strand
GTTTTAAATTCTACGTTAGTGAAAGGCCTGGAGCAGAGGCCCTTTAAATATGGACAGTCACATCAGAATGATCCTTTAGGTGCGGCAATCGTTCATCAAGTCGTACAAGAGATAGATGACAATAACCTTATTGCTGAAGCAGAGAAAAAAGGGAAAGTATTTCTTTCTCAACTTAAAAGACTTGTTGACAATGAAATTGTCCTCGATGTCCGGGGAAGAGGCCTAATGTTCGCTGTTGACTTAATTAACGAAAAGATAGGCGACGAAATATTCAACGAACTCATAGAGAAAGGATTTATTGTATGTAACAGACGTTCATTGTTCCGAATTGATCCGCCCCTCACTATATCAGAGGCAGAGTTTAGTAAATTTATTGATGCTTTTGATGCCATATTATCTTCGAAGAAAAACGCCACATAGTAGAAGCTTTATATGCTCATATTAAATGTAGATCATAACGGCGTCCATACTGGTGATAATAAACACGAACCAGAACACCCAACAGAAAATATCTTGAGTATCCCAGTTTTTACGTCAGGAGAATATATTGAAAATAGCAGAAAAATCAATTGCTGAAGATGAACTTTATAGCCTTGCACTGGCAGTGATTGATAGTATCAATGATACTATAGCAGCCTCGTTTAAGAACGACTTTCCTGAAGCCGAACTTCTACAAAAGCGAAGGCTGAAACCACTCCTTTTACCGATAACTGAGTGCATTCCGCACATAAGCAATACATCCGAATCAACCATTGCTTTAGTTGATTCGATAAAAAAGAGCTATCAGAAACAACAATGGCGACAACCGTACTCGATAGAGGATTTTGGTTCTGATTTTTTCCACAAATCAGCTTGGTTTCCAATTGCTGATGTGAATGGCCCACTTGTATATCCAGATGGCCTGATGGAAATAATGCTTATGGGGCCAGGGTTGACTTACCCAAAACATAAACATGAGCCAGAAGAGCTTTATATTGTCTTATCGGGCAAGGTGTGGTGGGAGACCGAGAAAGATGGGGAAACCCCTTGCTGGAAGAAGGCTGGTGAAGCCATTTATCATGCTCCTAATCAAGTGCATGCAATTACATCAGGAGATGAACCTGTTTTGGTTCTGAATCTTTGGCGAGGAGGAGGTTTTCAAATACCTAAAATCATATAAAGGTAAAGGTACAAGTTTGGCTGTAAAAGCAGCTAATCCGATTAAGATTGAAAGCTGAATTTGCAATTTAAAACCGATCATATTGTTATTGGAGGAACGTCATCTATAATTTCATAATACAAGCTTCAAGGGGTATTTCACCATACAAATCACTGAGCAAGAAAGCACTTCGTCGCCACAGCGATCCAATCACTTTGGTGATTTGACATTAGTAGCAATTAAAATCCGTTAGGGAAAACGTAAAAGGAGAAAAGGATGACTCTATCACCCCCCACTTTAAAGCCTAAACAGCCTTCGAAGGTACGCATAGAAGGAGCTAACTCCAACCTGCTTTCGCTTGATAACACGGGCCCGATTCAGATGGGCTTCTGGGTTCCCAACCGCGTATGGGCAACCGCTAAATTCCTCGTCCCACTTCGTGACGCCATCGCTAAGAAGAAAAAGGCTGGCGCGCTAGCACCATTGCGACCAGAGCTGCAGGATTTCAAAACATGGGTGACATCCCACAGTGTCTACCGGATGTGGGTCACGGCGATGATTGATCAGGCCAACGCTTTTGTCTGGAGTCTTGATAAAGAGACCAGAAAAGAGATTAAAGGGGATGGGGACGTTCTCTGGATTGAAGGCTATAACAATTTCTTTGAGATTCTTAACGAGATCGTAACAACCTCCCCTGCTTTCAATACGACAGCCATGGTCGGCACTCCGATGAATGGCTTTTTGGCGGTTGCAATGGCCACAGAAGCTGGGCTTGCATTGTTTCACGATACCCAGTTCAACCTCCAATTTAGGCAGGTTCTTGATGCGTGGAACACATTCCTCAAAAGCAGCGATTCACTCGATAAACTCGACATCAACGACCCCGAGAAAGAGGGTTCCTGGATATCCAAGGCCGCATGGGAGGCCGGGGTGTGGGACCAAATGGTGTGCGACGACACCAAGCCGGGGTATGGCTATAATTCGTGGAACGCATTTTTCATCAGAAAGTTTGTAGCTGGCGCACGTCCCTTCCACGGAGACCCGAGGATTAATATTAACATTGGCTGTGAGACCACACCGTGGCAATACGAGAACAACGTTAAGCTCGAAACCCCTTTTTGGGCGAAGGATGTCAACTACTCACTACTCGACCTTTTCGGAGGGCAGAGACAGTGGGCGAAGCTTTTCGAAGGCGGCCAGATCTACCAAGGTTTTCTCTCTGCGACCCACTACCACCGCTGGAATGCACCACTAGACGGCACCCTTGTGCGTTCATGGGTAGAGCCGGGAACATACTCCGCACAACGCCCAGGCCAGGGCGAGGACAGTGGCACATGGGAGGGAACCGAATCACAGCCGTACCTCGGCCACGTTGCTGCCCGCGCCATTTTTATCTTTGAACACGAATTATGTGGCTATGTCGCACTCATCTGCATCGGGATGGTTGAAGTGTCGACCTGTGTTATTGAACCGAGCCAGTTCATCGTCGAGGAGGGTTCTGATCCCATCAGCATCACCCGCGGCACAGAGATCGGCCACTTCGAGTTCGGCGGCTCTACACATATGATGGTTTTTCAACGCGACCGTGTACGCCTCGAAGATTGGGCCGTGAACGCAGTACAGCACCAGAACGACCCCAATCCCACGGCAATGGGCAGTATCATCGCTACCGCGATAGCCAATGAGACCGAGTAATGGCTGGGTCTGCATAAGTTGCTAAACGCTAGAAGGCTCAGCATTTATTATTTAGCACGCTAAAAACAGTATCTTCCTTTCCCGATTAAGCAGTAATTTTTGGAATATAAAACTATCTGTTATGGAGGACAGCTCATGACAAGCAAAATGACAACCGCATTCGAGATTGCAACCTGGTATGACACCTGGAACCAGAGGGGGCTGGATAATCTCGTAAACAAGAAGGTTCCCCTCAACTATGCAACCCGGTACAACCTCGCCTTCGGGCAGCTCTCAACCGTTACATCTGGCGGATACAGTATCGAAATGACCGGGCAATTCGCCAACGCGGTGAAAGAGCAGATATTGGCACAAGCACCCGGCGTGGTGGTCTACGCGGGGCTCGGTGACACGGGAATTGCTGAAGCCGTTCACGACAACAATCACAACAGTAACCGCTCAACCCAAAACATTGTCGCTTGGCTACAGGCCAACGGCTACAGCGGAATCTCAATCGACGCTGAAAGCGACGGCATGAGATATGTGGCCGAGTTCGTGACCCAGCTCGGCCCAAGTTTCAAGAGCGCGGGTTTGGGAATAGCGGTTTCCGCACCATGGCCTGGATCAGGACCCGCAATACTGTATGGAAGCAACGCCGTTCAGGCATTCAATGACAACGTCGATGCCATTGAGCTACAGGACTACTCTTCCGCCAGCACACCGGATGATGCCCCAATATGGACCAGTGCCGGAGTCAAGGCGAGTATCCTAATGGGCGGAGTCTGCACCGAGAATTCAAACGTACAGACCTCGCTTACAGATACACAGAGCTGGACGCAATATGCTTTACAAAATGGCCTGAAAGGCATGTTTAGCTGACGCCTGGACAACGACCACGGTACACATGGCACCAAAGAGGACGATGACCCGACTTTCACCGGCGCAAAGAAAATCTATGACACAGTCATGAACAACACTGCCCGTGCAGACGAGGAGCATAAAGCAGCCGTTCTTCAATCGTGACAAGAGATAAGAGCACCTAACCTCAACGGAAAAACGGGGCATCCAAAAAATCTTGGATGCCCCATTTTCGTTTTAATCTGTGAGCCTTCTTCTACTGACCCGCATCCTGCGAAACCAGACTGAGCTTATAAGTGAAGCAGCCATTTAAGCTTTCCGCAGTTTATTGGGCCCTGGAAAGTTAAGCTGGTAGTGCCCTTAATATGATTTGCTAGAGAATAATGTGTTGCGGGTTAGTCGCAGGGTTTTTAATTAAACTCTTAGTAGTATTACTTTATTCCAATAAATAGCCTTTCGCCCATCTATCGTCTTTATGATATGGAGGATTATATTTTCTCATCCTTGTAGAGAGACTCAGCTTTGACTCAACCCCTGCACGACCGCCTCCGCCAGCTCTTCGGTAACAAACTTCGTTAAAGCGGCATCGGCACCGCTGGCCTGGGCGTTCTCGTTGCTGACCACTCCTGCCAGGGAGGTATGGAGCAGAATGTATACCGAAGAGAGATCCTGGTCCTTGCGGACCTCTCGGGTCAGTGTATAGCCATCCATTTCCGGCATTTCGATATCGGAGATAATCAAGTCCACATGCTGCCCATCCGCCTGCAGTTCGTGCAGCTTGTCGAGCGCTTCCTTGCCATCTTGGGCCATGAGGTACTCCAGTCCGATCATATCCAGAGTCCGGCCGATCTGTTTGCGTGCCATGCTGGAGTCGTCGACGACCATTACCAGCTTCTGGCGTAGCGCTTCGAGATGCTGCTCATCCAGACTAACCCCCTGCCCCGTGGTATCCACCGGCGGGGATACTTCATTAAGGACTCGCTCGACATCCACAATCTCCACCAGTTTCTCATCGATTCGGGTAACGCCAGTGATATAGCTGAAGTGGCCGGTTGCTTTTGGCGGGGGGAGAATATCTTTCCACTCCAGGGTAATAATCCGCTGCACCCTGCGCACCAGAAACCCCTGAAGCGAGCGATTGAATTCCGAAATGATAATCGAAAGGTGAGAGAGGTCTTGGTTCTCTGTCACCGGCTGCATGCCGATGGCCTGGGAGAGGTCGATAACCGGCAAAGGGCTTCCACGGAGGCGTGCAATACCAACTATCGCCGGGTGAGACCCTGGCAACCGGTTGAGTCGCTCGTAGGGAATAATTTCCTTTATTTTGAGTACATTGATGCCAAAGGTCTGATGTGCTGCAAGATGAAAAAGCAGCATCTCCTGCCGGCTTTTCTCATTACCTACCAATTGACTCTGCACGCTAGTCATTAAAATCTCACTTTGTTTAAAGGTTGTATTACTGCCCAGCCTGAGAACACAATTGACCGAGCTGTTCTGTAACAGCTACAGCCGCTTGTGGTGACAAAACTTTCCATTCCATCTCTCGTTTATCGGCCAATCCGGGATTAACTTGAATAGGAAGAAGAGTATAGCCCCCCTCCCTGCTCTCCCCTTTTGGGGAACCCCCCAAGGGGGATAGTGCGTATCATCAACCGCCCCGCTATTTGATCTCGCCGTTGCTGCACACCTTTTCGGTTTCAGACTTATCGCTGTATTCAATCTCCGGCAGCCTGTCCGGTGAACCAGATCAGTCATTTTTTATCTTTATATCAATCAGTTATTCAGCAAGTAATATCCATTCTTATTTTTTCTGTTATGAAATCCCACGCTACTATGAAAGCCGTTGGAGAGATTCCCGTACCGTTGGTCGCTTACCCAATTCAGCATCTTTCCTACGCTGCTCATGAAATACCGTGAGGGTCTTATTGGCACGAGCAAATACTTCAATTTGCTCACAATACTGAGCAAGCTTGCTCCCGGGTAGCGCCCACAGCGCCACGTTATCAGACAACACATCAAGATAGGCTCTCGCACCGCAGCAACCGAGACTCATAGCTGCATGTCCGTGATTGAGAACCTGCGGGACAACCGCGCAAGCTGGACGCCCCATCGCGGGTGGGATACCTCTGTCGACGCGCGCGGCAACTTCGCTCAGAATGAGGCCCTGTCGGGCATGGGTGAACAGGAGAACCACATCGGGGTCAATCGGGAATTCAGCAAGGGGACCATAGAGAGCATGCTTCGCCTCACGCTGCAGTACCGGAATGGCAGCAACTTCCTCTTCACGCAGGTAATCGAGCCCAACCATGGCTTGTAGGGTGGCCTGTAGCTCATCCTGCTGTGAGGCCGGAGCCTCCGACAAGTTGTGCGTGTGGATGCCTACGGAACACAGCGCATGGTCTCTCGCCGAGGTAGCAAATGTGCGCGTAGCCGCCTCTTGCCAAAAGGTGCAGCCGGCAGGGGCCAATCCGTCAAAATCAGGAACATTGTTCGGCACAACATCACAGAAGGCGACAGCGACGGGGGGTAGAGACAAGTCCAAGGACGTGATCAACTGATTCGCTTGTCTTTGATAATCACTCATTTATGCTCCTCCTGTTCAATGTAGTGGCCAAACTCAGCGCGGCCGATCCCCCTTTACAGATAGTAGTGCACTTTGCGCGCATTCGAGTTGAGAATTGCCGGTGATTGTTTGTGATCCCACTGCCATCCACGCCGGGAGCGGGCAATCCAATTAGTGTTAACAGGCCCCAGGTAACTTTAGTAGCAACTGCCCCGCCAGCTCCGAAACCGTCCACTCTTCAGCAATCTTTTCACCGTCGAAACGAGTGACCACCATCTCTCTCCATTCCACTTTCTCTCCTGTCGGTGGTATACCCATCATATCTGCTTGATGCACACCGCTTAACGTGCGTTGCCAAACGATGATATCGCCTGTTTGTGACAGAAACTTGATCTCAACAACGCGGATATCTGAAATTGCCAAGCGAAGCAGCTTGATGAATCTTTTTATGAACTCGCGGCCTTTGTAATCCTTGCCCCCCGAGTGAACGATATAGTCCGCTGAAAAAATCTCATCCACGACACCCAAGTTGCCTTTTTCAAAAAGCTCATCATTTGCAAATCGAACTCTTTCTTCGTTGCTCTTGGTCATACAAATTCTCCTAAGCCCTCTTTCAATAATAAAGGCCTGTTACCAAAGGCACTTTTCATCCGACTGTTATGCGTTATGTGCAAGGATCTTTCTAAACGTTAGTGAAACTCTCCTCTGCCTTAGCTGCCGTTCCCCATCGACCAAGTCACTTTTCCGGCCGGGGATACCGTGCTTCCATTTGTACCTAGAAACACCATTTCAGCCTGTGACCCTAGCGATAGAGAAAGTATCGTCTCTTCAAAGCACGAGACGCAATCGATATGTGGCGCAATACCTTCCCCCGGCATATATTCATTGACGATCAATTGATCAAATGGTGTGCTTACAAAACCTTCATGGGATAGCTTATCAGCCACTGCATTCGACCAATCGGGCAGAGCCCCCAAATATAGCGAACGATCAACCGTGCGCGCTGTATAGTCGTAGCGATATCCATAGTGTTGGACTCTGCGTTTTAAATCAGTAATCCACTTTTCACCATCCAACGCAGTTAACAGCGCCTCTTCCATTGAATCAACAATGAAATTATTGATGACCCTTAAACCATCAATTTTCATAGAAAAGCCATATACACATAAGAGACAGCAGAAGGAGTGCCATGTAGTGAATCTATATAAACGACTGATAACACGCTGGGATAAAAAGAGAGGGATGAGCCTAAAAAACACCAATCAAAGAACGAAGAGCGCAGCTTGGTCGTTCCAAATAAGTGACGAATAACGCCGAGTGGTACTTTTTTAGGCTCAACAGCGACGATCAAATGGGTGTCAACAGGCCCCAGACATATTGACCAATTCTGACACCTCTAGCGAACCGTTAATATCCAGGAATGGACAAGCTTTTGCAATCGCCAGCGCTTCATCCATGGATTCAGCTTCGATAATGGTGTACCCAGACATGGACGTTGTGCTTCCAGAGGTTACTGCGCGGTCAGGGCTTACCGTGTGCGTATTCTTAAATGGATTGGCCGGGCTAATTGCTGAGTCACCCAATGAGGATAACCACTCTTTGTACCTAGCGTAATGCTGCTGCCCTTCCTCCGGGCTTGATGGCTGATCGCCACCGAGATAACTGATAACGTATTGAGGCATATTCTTCTCCTTAAACTAGGACTCGACCCTTCTGAATCCTACATCATAGCATGATGCATTAATCGGCAGCTCCCGGGCCAATTACAACCAACGCCTTGTTTTCGCTTTGTATTCTGCATACTGCTGGCCAAATGCTTTGTCCATGGCCACTTCTTCAAACTGAATATACCAGCGATCTGTTATGACAAAGAACCCAACAACAATAAGCAGTGCTGATATATTTCCAAGCAGAATAGCCACCCCCAGCAGGGCTATAAGAAAACCAAGGTACATAGGATTTCGGCTTATTCGATAAAGCCCATCTGTCACCAGTATGGTTGGATTCTTAAATGTGTGGATATTCGTTCCCCTTTGCTCAAATAGCCCAGAGCCACGCTTAGCAATATTCAGCCCACCGATAAAGGGTAGAATACCAATCAAGTTGACAGGGAATGTAGCAAACTGCATAACTGGAAATACCAACCAAAATACCACCATGATGACTATACAGATAACCAATAAAACTGGCGGTATGATTCTCTTCACGCTATGACCTTCCTTTTGCCTGATCGCAATAGCAATAACCGCAAATTTGTTCTCACTAATCTGTCTATGTTTTTCGTTGTTCGCACTTGAAAAGCCCAGAACTCTAATGACAAACGTGCTGTATTATCTCTTTTATCAGCATCTCTGTATCCCTAAATCCCTGTTCCAGGTTACGTAGGTCATGAGACCTGATTGTATCTTAAAAAACTGGCCTGGGTCTAAACTACAAACTTGGGGAGCTAAAATTTCTGAAGCGCCATTTTGATCTACACTACATATTCATGAAACCCCTAAAGTTACTACTGCTGCTTGTCTTGATGGGATGGATATTATCGAGCTGCTATTCAGGTAAGGATTGGCGCACGGCCAGTCGCGAATCCGCCGGAATAGCACCTGATCCTTCAGTGACGAATGAAGCGGTTCTACACGTCTACGGCGCTGATACCTGGGGTTGGCGTGGTTGGTTCGCCATTCACACTTGGATTGCGGCAAAGCGAACGGGGGAGGCCTTCTACACCATCTATGATGTGGTCGGTTGGCGTGGCCGCAACGGCCAACCAGTCTTACGGATTGCCCGAGGCATCCCCGACCGCTATTGGTACGGTGAGAAACCCAAAATTATCAAAGAACATAAAGGAACGGGAGTCGATAAGCTGATCGATGCCGTTGACAAGGCTGCCCGTGCTTACCCCTGGAAGAGCACTTACAAATCCTTCCCTGGTCCCAACAGCAATACCTTCACCGCCTGGATCGCCAAGGAGGTGCCGGAACTGGAGCTGGATCTCCCCTTCTCTGCCATCGGTAGCGGCTATGTGGATAGGGAAGAGAGCAACCCTGCTGATGTTTTTTATTAGCGTCTGAAAAGTTCTGGTATATCGATAACCAGCATATGGGCTTTGTTTTAACGCATTGATAGTATTGCCATTTAGAAAACATCTACTGCTTTCCCTCTCACCAGGCAGAGTAAAAATCCACCTTTCTCCATAGCAAACAGACATATTACCCTGTTTTTAGAGCGGTATAAGCGGCAAGTATGTGAGCCATTTAAAAAGCACAGGCGTTAGGTCTAAACTAAATACGATAGCCTCTGAACCGGGCTGAAGAGGTACACGATAAGCCTATAAATACCATGGTCAACAAGAGGAAGACTGAGATGCGAAGAAAGAATATTTTTTTGTTGTTTGCCTTGTCTCTCTTTACAGCCGGAGCATTTGCAGGTGGTGATGACCCTGTAATTATCGAGATAAAAAAATACAAATTCATTCCTGACGACATTACAGTGAAAGTAGGCACCACCATACGTTGGGTAAACCTTGAAAAGCGTCAATATCACAGCGTCTGGTTCCGTGAGGCAGGTGATCCTGTCTCAGATTATTTCTTCCCCGATGAGAGCTACGAAAGAACGTTCAACGAGCCTGGTGTTTTTCCCTATGTCTGCGAGCCCCACGAGAAAGACTCCAATATGATTGGAGTTGTGCGCGTGGTTGAGTAATCGAGCGTCTTGGTAGGTGCTTGAATACGAGGAGTAGCTACTGACAAAGTAATAGACGTAAGATCAAGATAACCTTCCCCTCCACCACCAGGGTGAGGGGCATCTATTTTTCAGAGAAAAATTTGCCTGCCATATAACCCAAGAAGGAGTCCCTGACTCACAGGTCAAGCAAGTTCTTTGCTCCATACTATATTTTCAATGCGGCTTGTTTCTGACAGTAAAGCGGACAAAGCCTTCAATAGAGGCTGCGCGACAGAAACAGGGGCTTTATTCCGGCCAAATAGACTTTTGGCTTTGCAATCTAAATATACTAACCAATGATTGCTCGAACCTTCGGTATTGCAACAACATAGCCAATATTCGTTATCATTAACGAAATATTCAATAAACCACCCCCAGTCCTCTCCAACTGGATAGGTAGTATAGATGCCACGTTTAGCGAGTTCCCTGGACAACCACCAGGCAAGCTCGGCACCGTAACACTCGGGATTGGCCTGGGCATCCTCCGGCAAAAATGGCTTAAAGAGATCAGATTTAAACTCTACGCATGTATCCATGGCTTTCAAACAATCGGGTAGATGGGGCAACAAAAAGACTCATAAACACGTTATACATTCATGACATTGGTTGTCTTATAACAGTCTTCCACTTGTCGGGGGCAGCACGCCTGATATCACTGAGATAAATTTCATGGTGTTTCCCTCTCCTTTGGCTACCATTTTCTTCAATATAGGCATGCACCTTTTCTATTGTGGGCCCCTCCTCCGAAAAGGGCCCTATATGCATGATCTGCGCGGCCTTTCCCTCTTCAAATGATTCAAACCTTACCCGCGGCAGAGATACAGGGTTTTTCTTGGCTCTTACTTGCTCAATGGCTTCATCAACCATTACCTGGGTAATAAATTCGGGCTGCATAATCATAAGCGTCCATTTCCACTCCTCCTTTTTCTCCACACTGAATGATGACATATCGTCTGCCCACCACAGCCCTTCTAAGGGTAATACACCATAGTCTATGCCTAACTCTCCCTTTTTAACCATAAACTTTAATGTGTAGGAGAGCGGATACAAAACATCGATGGCATCCTGGAATAGCTGAGATCTATTTGGATCTCCCTCGCCATCAATCATGAGGTAGTTCAGTCGTGGCACCTCAACAAGCGCTACGTGTTTCGTTGAGGGCTTGTAAAGATGTTTAAGTTCTTTTTTGAGGTCTATTTTTTTCATCAAAGCTTCTTTTTCAACGCATGACATATTGCTCAGTACCGGGTAGCGTTTGTTTACCCAATTAAGTACTTTTTACTTTCTTTGGAATATTCTAATTGCTTCACTGGGCCTTCTACATTTTTACTCATCTGGGCAAGGCGTGACCTGAGGCTCTTCAGCCATTATAGGGCATAAGGATGGCAGGTATCTGTGATTGAGTTTGACAGCACCGTTGAAACAAGGACATTTTTCTGATTTAGCGTCGATGCGAGGTTTCTGGATTTTTTTACCTCTTCTCCTTTTAAGGGGAGTGATCAGATGGTTTGCTCTTTCCGTCCCCAAATCATGAGGATGTGGCGGTTCATCTCAAACACGATAGCCTTACTTAAATTCCCATATTGACAAGCCTCTCACCTCGCCTTTATGATCGGCAGATCTAAACTGACGATTCGTCATTTATACCCATGAGCCCCAGAAATATCGACAAAAAAGATTTTCTCGAACGCGAGAATGAGCTGATTGATGCTGCCTTGCGGATTATCGGGGAGCAAGGCGTGGCAGCGCTGACTATTGATAAGCTGGTGACTCAGGTTCCCTATTCCAAGGGGACCATCTACAACCATTTCTGTGGCAAAGAAGACCTGCTGGCTGCCGTCTGCAACAGTGGGTTGAAGGCGTTGGCCGATCTGTTTGAGCGCGCCACTCACTTCTCGGGCTCAACCCGCGAACGCATGCTGGCTCAAGGTCAGGCGTATTTGGTCTATTCGCAATTAAAACCTGTCCAGTTCCTCTTGGCAGTCTCTACCATTACGCCGGTTTTCGGCGAAAAGTTGTCGGAAAAGAGGATTGAGGAGTATCAGCAACTTGAGACTAAGTTGTTGAGCCCCATCGTCAGCATCGTTGATGAGGCTTTCGCCCAGCAAGAGCTTATCAACCCCAACAATCTGGATAGTGAACAGATCGCCTTCACAATCTGGGCAATGGGGTTTGGCACGATTGCACTGCTCACAGGTGAAATAGCCCATTGCGAGTACCGCGCCAAGAAAGCGCTGCAGGATCAGCTACTCAATAATGCCAATATTGTGCTGGATGGCCTTGGTTGGCACCCCTTTTCCAAGGACTACAACTACCAGCATTCCATCGAACGTATTAATAGAGAAATTTTTAATTCGGAGCTACGACAACTCAAGGCACTCGCTGTCACATAAGCCGCCAGGGAATAAAACATCATGAGAGAAAAGTTCATCAGTTTCGCCGTTCAGCGCCCTATTATCACGATTTTGCTGACCATAGTCTTTGTACTGCTCAGTGCAGCCGGGGCGCAAAAACTGGTTTTCAAGAGTGATTACCGGGTCTTCTTCAGCAATGAAAACCCACAGCTCAGCGCTTATGAAGCGATGCAGAAAATCTATAGTAAGAGTGACAATGTGGCGCTCATACTGGTGCCCCGCAGCGGCGAGGTCTTCACCCGTGAGAACCTGGAGGCAATTCGTGAACTGACCGACGAAGCCTGGCAGGTTCCCTACTCCACCCGGGTCGACTCGATCACCAACTATCAACACACCTACGCCGAAGGCGATGACCTGATTGTTGAAGATCTGGCCCTGGAGCCGCTGGAGCTGAGCGATGAGGATCTGATTCGCATAAAGGAGATCGCCACCAACGAGCCCCTGCTGGTCCATAAGCTGATCTCTCCCCAGGGACACGTCTCAGTGGTCAACATCACTGTTCAGCTACCGGGCATCAACACCGTGGTGGAAGTGCCGGAGGTGATGCAGAAGGTCCGCGAGATCAAACAGGCGTTTGAGGAGAAACACCCTAACTTTAGTTTTCATCTTTCAGGCATGGTGGCGATGAACAACACCTTTGCCGAAGCCTCGCTGAACGATAACGCTACCCTGGTGCCAATTATGTTTGGCGTGGTCATTGTGGCCATCAGTTTTCTGCTGCGCACCTTTACCGGGACTATCTCAACCGTATTGGTGATCGCCTTCACTATCGCAGCAACCATGGGGTTGGCCGGCTGGACCGGTTTCTTTCTGACTGGGCCATCGGCGGGCACCCCTATCATGGTTCTGACGTTAGCGGTGGCAGATTGCATCCATATCTTGACCACCATGTTCTACGAGATGCGCCACGGTGTGGAGAAGAAGAAGGCCATCGTGGATAGCCTGCGGATCAATCTGCAGCCGATCTTTCTGACCAGCATCACCACCGCCGTCGGTTTCCTGAGCATGAACTTCTCTGATTCACCACCGTTCAGGGATCTCGGCAATATGGTCGCCATGGGCGTGATGCTCGCCTTCCTCTTTTCGGTAACGGTATTCCCGGCACTGCTCACCCTGTTGCCGCTGCATGTCAAACCGGTTGAGCACGAGACCAAGGACCGCATGATGGGTTTTGCAAAATTCGTCATCAGCCGCCGTTCTCAGCTACTGCCGTTGACAGCCATCATCATGGTCACCATGATCAGCTTCGCACCGATGAACATCACCAACGATGACTTTGTGAAGTACTTCGACACGTCGGTGCCCTTCCGCCAGGCCACCGACTATATGCAAGAGAATCTCTCCGGCATGACCACGATTGAGATCTCCGTCGACAGTGGTAAATCGAGCGGCGTCAACGACCCTGCTTTTCTTAAGACCTTGGGAGAGTTCAGCAGTTGGCTGCGTAGCCTGCCGGAAACCGACCACGTCAACACCATCACCGATACCATCAAGCGCCTGAACCGCAATATGCACGCGGATGAGCAGGCGTGGTATAAACTGCCGGACAGCCAGGAGCTCTCGGCCCAGTATCTGCTGCTCTATGAGATGTCGCTCCCCTATGGGCTGGATCTGAACAACCAGCTCAATGTCGATAAATCCTCAACCCGCGTGGTCGGCACCTTTGACAACCTGACCAGTAATGAGCAGATCGAGCTGGAGCGTAAGATTCTCAACTGGTTTAGTACCAATGCACCACAGTATGAAGTACAGACCGCCAGCCCGGCACTGATGTTTGCCCACATCGGTCAACGCAACATCAAGAGCATGCTGACCGGCACCACCACGGCGTTGATTCTGATTTCAGCGCTGCTGGGTATTGCGCTGCGTTCGGTCAAGTTTGGCGCTATTAGTCTGCTGCCCAATCTGGCGCCTGCGGCGATCGGTTTTGGTCTCTGGTATTTCCTCGACGGCCAGGTCGGTCTGGCCCTCTCGGTAGTCGCCGGTATGGCCTTGGGGATCATCGTCGACGACACGGTGCACTTTCTGAGCAAATATCTGCACGCCCGTCGCGATCGTGACTCCGACAGTGTTGCCGCCGTCAAATACGCCTTCGGCAGCGTTGGCCGTGCACTTTGGATTACCACCCTGGTACTGGTGAGTGGCTTCATGGTGCTGGCACAATCGACCTTTAAGGTGAACGCCGATATGGGACTGCTTACCGGCCTCACCATTTTGATTGCACTGGCGGTCGACTTTCTATTCCTGCCGCCACTCCTTATGAAATTGGACACATCATCAGACAGAACATGAGGGAACAGATCATGTACGCTATGAAACCGACACTGCACAGAGCCCTGCTTGGCATCGCTCTGCTTACCCTTGGTACAACCGGCTTCGCCGAAACAGCCGAAGAGAGAGGGCTGACAATCTCCAAAGAGACCAAAGCCAGCGATCTCGGCTGGGGTGACATGCAAGCCGACATGAAGATGATTTTGCGCAACCGGCAAGGTCAAGAGAGTGTGCGCGAGATACGCCTGAGATCGTTGGAGATGGAGAACGACGGCGATAAGAGCTTGAGTATCTTCGATCACCCCAGGGATGTGAAAGGCACCGCCTTTCTCAGCTTCTCTCACCCGATTGGCGCTGATGACCAGTGGCTCTATCTACCGGCCCTGAAGCGGGTTAAACGTATCGCCTCGCGCAATAAATCGGGCCCCTTCATGGGCTCTGAATTTGCCTATGAAGATCTCACCTCCTTTGAGATAGAGAAGTACAACTATAAATACATGGGTGATGAAACGGTCAATGGCCGTGACTGCTTCCGCGTAGAGCAGTATCCCGTGGATAAGTACTCCGGCTACACCCGACGCATCGTCTGGACGGACAAAGAGACCTACCGCCCGGAGAAGGTGGAGTTCTATGACCGTAAAAACAGCCTGTTAAAAACGCTCACCTACAAGGACTACAAACAGTATCTTGATAAGCACTGGCGGGCGGATGAGATGAATATGGAGAATCATCAAACGGGCAAAAGCACACGCCTGCTGTGGAACAACTACCGTTTCGCCACAGGCCTGTCGGAAAAAGACTTCAACAAAAACACGCTGAAACGGGCCCGCTAAGATGAGACGCCTCCTCCCCCTGTTAAGTTTAGTATTGGCGCTACCGGCTGTTGCGGAAAGCAACCTATCGATAAGCGGTAAGGTGGGGTTGGAGGCGCGTTACTTTCTGCAAGACCCCAGCTTCCCCGGCCAGCACGGTTCAACCGCACTGTCGGGCATTATCGAGCCGGAGTTTCAGTGGTCCGATGAGAGCCAGAACAACCTGTTCAGCTTTGTCCCCTTTCTGCGCCTTGATCAACGCGACAGCGAACGCACCCACGCCGATATTCGTGAGCTGAGCTGGATACATGTCGGCGATGATTGGGAGCTGAGAACCGGTATCCGCACCGTCTTCTGGGGCGTCACCGAATTTCAGCACCTGGTGGATATTATCAACCAGACCGATGCCGTTGAGGCTATCGATGCGGAGGAGAAGCTCGGCCAACCGATGGTCAACCTATCGCTGGTTAAGGATTGGGGAATTATCGACCTCTTTGTGCTGCCCGGTTTTCGGGAGCGCACCTTTCCTGGTGTTGATGGTCGCTTTAGGGGCGGTCTGGTTGTCGATACAGACCTGGCAGAGTATGAGTCCGCCGCCGAGGAGAAGCACGTTGATCTCGCCTTGCGCTGGAGCCACACCTTTGATGTGTACGATATTGGCCTCTACTGGTTCAGAGGCACCAGTCGCGATCCACAACTGAGACCGGTAACCAGGTCATCGGGTGAGACAGTACTAAGCCCCTTCTACCCCCAGATCACCCAGTATGGCCTTGATCTGCAGGCCACTATCGAGAGCTGGCTCTGGAAGCTGGAGGCGATCAGGCGCGATAGCAAATCTGAAGAGTATTGGGCTGCTCAGGCCGGCTTCGAATACACCCTGGTGGGGGTGAGTGATTCAGCAGTCGATCTCGGGCTGTTGATGGAGTACGGCTGGGATGAGCGCGATGACCCGGGCCTCACCACCTTTCAAAATGATCTCTTTGTCGGCACCCGCATCACCCTTAACGATGCTGCCAGCACGGAATTTTTGGCTGGCGCCGGTTACGATCTGGATACCCAAAGCAAGAGCTTTCTGGTCGAAGCGAGCAGACGTTTTGGCGATAACTGGAAAGTAAGCCTGGATGCGGGGATCTTCTCCAGCGACGACCCGACAGATGTAGCCCATAGTATCCGTAACGATGATTACGTGAAGCTCCAGGCTGAGTACTTCTTTTAGGGCGCTCTGGTAGAACCCTAATAGATGAGATGAGCAGTAACACCCCACCCCGTCTGCACTATGCCTGGCTGATTGTCGGCACAGGCATATTGATCCTGCTCTCCGCCCTGGGGCTGGGGCGTTTTGCGCTGGGTATGCTGTTACCCGCCATGAGCAGTGCACTTGAACTCAACTACGGGCAGATGGGCATCATCAGTGCCGTCAACTTTGTCGGTTATCTGCTGGCTGTGCTCATTGCCGGAAAGCTCACCGCCCGTTTCGGTTTTAGAGCACTGATTACCGTTGGCGTGTTGATTGTTGCCTGTGCCATGAGTGCGGTGGGTTTCAGTATCGGGTTTCTATCGGTCGCCAGCGCGCTACTGCTACTCGGCATCGGTAGTGGGCTGGCCAATATTCCCATCATGGGGCTGATCACCCACTGGTTCGACAGCAGCAAAAGGGGGCAAGCCGCGGGAACACTGCTGATCGGCAACAGTTTGGGGATCATTCTCTCGGGTGCGCTTGTTCCTGCCCTCAATCTCTCACAGGGCAACGAGGGCTGGCGCTATAGCTGGCTGATCTTTTTTATTATCGCCCTTATCACGGCGCTGATTGCCGTAACAATATTGCGCAACTCCCCCGCTGATAAGGGCCTGACCATGGTGAAGGCGGGGAATGGCAAGCAGCATCAACAACCCAACATCACCGTTTCACTTAAACAGACAATTCTGCACATAGGCGCCATCTACTTTCTTTTCGGCTTCACCTACGTCATCTACGCCACCTTCATCGTCACCAGTCTGATCGAAGACTATCACATGAATGAGCAGACCGCCGGGCAGTTCTGGTTGTGGATCGGCATTATCAGTCTGCTCTCCGGTCCACTCTTCGGCACGCTTTCGGACTATATCGGCCGCCGAAAGACCTTGATGCTGGTCTTCAGCTTACAGACCTGCGCCTATCTCCTGGTCGCCCTCTCCAAGGAGAGCAGTTATCTCTATCTTTCGATTCTGCTGTTCGGACTCTGTGTCTGGAGCGTTCCGCCAATTATCACCGCCACCATCGCCGATCACCTCGGCACTCAGAAGGCGGTCACTGCACTGGGGTTAGTGACGCTGTTCTTCAGTTTTGGCCAGATTACCGGCCCGGCGCTGGCGGGCATGATGGCGGAGTACCAAAACAGCTTTGCCGGCGGTTTCCTGCTCGCTGGGGGGTGTACTGCCCTGGCAGTTGCGCTAAGCTCACTGCTACCGAAAACAGCCTCTAAGGCCAGATACGCCTAACCACCTCAATGGATAACAAAACCTCAAAACTATGGCTCTACGCGATCACCGTATTTCTCAGCTCCGCCCTGCTGCTGGTGCTGGAGGTGGTTGCCGGGAGGCTGATCGCCCCGTATGTTGGGGTTTCACTCTACACCTGGACGGCGGTGATCGGGGTTATTCTGGCCGGCCTCTCATTGGGAAACTGGTGGGGCGGTGTCTGGGCCGACCGGGGAGCCGGTGAGACTGCCGCCGGTGTTACGCTGGTGCTTTCCGGGCTGGCCTGCCTGGCCATTCCACTGCTGCTGACACTGATTGCTCCCACTATTCAGACCAGCCAGCTCAGTCTGCTGAGTTCCAGCCTGCTGCTGGTGCTTTCATTGTTTTTCATCCCTGCTATGCTGCTCGGGATAGTAACACCAATACTCACCACCCTGGCATTGGGCCTCTCTACTCGTACCGGCCACATTGTCGGCATGATGCACGCACTGGCCGCCATCGGCAGTATTGTCGGCACCTTTGTCACCGGTTACTGGCTGATTCAGAGCTTTGGGAGCCGAGCCGTTGTGCTGACCGCTGCCGCTATTCTGGCGCTGCTGGCTGTACCGCTTATCAGAACCAAACGGACGCTGATCTACCCTGCGCTGGCTTTAGTGGCGACACTGCTATCGATAGTGACGGGGCTGCGTAATGGCTTTCTCGACCCTTGTCAGGAAGAGAGCCAATACTTCTGTATCCGTGTCGTCGAAGAGCCCTGGGATGTTCCACCGGGCCAGCTCAAATCCCTGGTGCTCGACCACCTGCTCCACGGCAGCAACCACAGCACCACACCCGGTCTGCTGGCCGCTCCCTATGTACAGTTGATGGATGAGCTGGTCCTGAGTCAGTTTACCGAGACAGACAAACTGAAGTTTTTCTACATCGGAGGCGGCGCTTATACCCTGCCCCGTGCGACCTTGCACCTCTACCCCAATGCAACGGTAACGGTGGCTGAGCTCGATCCGGCAGTCACCCAAATAGCCGAAGAGCAGCTCTTTGTCGATACGGATAAGATGACCATCCACCATGCCGATGCACGCATGGTGTTACAGCGCGAGGCCACACAGCAGTATGATGTGATCGTTGCCGACGCCTTCCATGATATCGCCATTCCGTCGCATCTCGTCACCCAAGAGATGGCCGAGCTGGTGCTTTCACGTCTGACCGACAACGGCATCTACACGCTGAATATTGTCGACGCCTTTCCCAATGCCCAACTGGTTAAGGCGATGATCAAAACGCTGCAAAC
>JAKSCN010000048.1 GCA_022360595.1 Chromatiales bacterium | reverse complement strand
TGGAGTGAGCGTGCGGTGATAAATGGGTAGTCCACGATCACCGACGTCGGTTTGCCGAAATTGCCATGAAATTGGCCCTTGGACCCGACCGCGTCGCTCAACATGTATTCCAAACAGTAGGGGGGCGGACCGATGTTCAGGTCGGTTCCGACAAATCCCGTCCCGTCATGATAGTCATACTCAATGCAATGGCCGGTGACATGTTTACCGTGGATGATGCTCTTGCGCTCGTTGAAATCACGCGCCATGGGCAGACAGGCCACGCCGTAGCAGATCGCGCCAATCGGCTTGTTGAGCTTGTGGAAACCGAGAATGACATCGTGTACCCGCTGGTTGTTGACCATGTCGAGAATAGGTCCGCTGCCACCTACCAGCAGCAGACCGGCGTACTCTTCCAACTCCTTATAGCGCTGAAGTACAGTCTGGTGATAAGCCTCCCAGGCGCGGAGGAAATGCTCCTGGCTGAAATAGGGTCGCTCCGGGAACCATTCGGAAAGGTTGATCGGATTGTCTAGTTCCGGGCTGTCTTTGATCTCCTCCACCAGCTTTGCATCCGACTCGGTGGTGACATGACAACCCAGAGGCGGGTCCAAATAGTCGGTGTCGTAACTGGGAGGCAGAGCCACCGGCCGCTCGCCTTTGGGAGTGGTGTAGGTAAGGGTATAACCGGCTTCGACCAGCTTTTTTCTAGGGCCCGCCAGCTCAACGCCCCAGTAGCCGAAGTTGGAAACAATGGTCAGTATTTTTTTTGCCATGAAGCCCCCTTTATTATTCGTGGAATCAGGTTCGGGGCCGCTTCCGTATCAACCCAAGTTTTGTCAGCGAATTGTTAGAAAACCGCTTCAGCAGGAAGGAGATTACCAGATCGGAGGGACATCCTTCCAGAGTGGGTTGAAGATTACGGGTGCTTCTTTAGGGCCTGTTTGAGCCGTGGCAAGCATATCTGTCCGGTAGCCGTCTCTGGAGGAGACATCCTGTCCGTCGGTCCACTCCATGACCTGGGCCCCAAGATCTTCGTCACGGATATTGATCACCAGGTCCGCGCCACGGGATTCTACGGCCTGACGTTAGTGAGAAAATGGGTTGCCCTCTCCCTTCGGGGTGCCCCCCAATGGGGAGAGGGATTTATATGGCAACAGTGGTTAGCAAGCCCTAAAGCAATAGCGGATCGATCGTGATCTCAAGTTGTGCATGAGCAAGGCGCAGGGCCTGTTCCGCTTCGTGGGGTGTTTTTGCGCTGCTGTAGATGAACCCCAGATAGTCACCGCCCTCGGGCAGGGTTTGAAGGACTTGGCCGGGTTCCGCCTCTAGCCGGATTTCCCGGATATGCTTTACGGATCTGACGCGTTGTTCGCCGTTAATCCGGCGTAACACGCCCGTTTGTGGGGTGGGGATCATCAGCACACCGGCCGCACCCGGTCGTTTTTGGAAGTTGACTGGTGAGCCAATGGCGGCTGAGAGCACCAACTGCTCCAGTGGTTGAACCAGTACTTCGTCAAGTATTTGGCTGCACTCCCCACCGATGGTGCGGGAGGCTACTTCGAGTATCCAGGCCCGGCCCTGGGAAACTCTCACCTCTGCATGGATAGGTCCTTGTTGAAGGCCGTAGGCCCGGCAGGCTTGTTGAACCGTTTTCTGGATCTGTTGTTGCACCGGCAGGGGGTGGCGTGAGGGGGTGATGTAGTAGCTCTCTTCAAAGCAAGGCCCTGTCAGTGGATCGGGTTTGTCGAAAATCGCCAGGGGGTAAAATGTACCCTCGTGGATAAAGGCCTCCAGCGCCACCTCCTCACCTGGCAGGTAGCGTTCAGCCAATATGGTGTTGCGTTCCTCCGCGGATGCCAGCGGGGCAATGATTTTGGTTATCTGGCGGCAGGCATCGAGTGCTTGATCGGGTGTGTCCGCTCTGATGACGCCACGACTGGCGGAGAGACTGACCGGTTTGAGTACCAAGGGATAAGGTAGCCGGGAGAGCTGAGGGGGGAGCTCTGTTGTGAGATCGAGGAGCCAGTGCTCGGGCACAGCGACCCCTGCCGATTGCAGCCGTTGGCGGGCGAGGTCCTTTCTGCGGCTCAGGCGCGCAGCCTCTGCCGAATTGACCGAAAGCCCGAGTGCTTCTCCGATGCCGGCGGCCAACTCTACGCAGTTGTCATCGGTGGCAACAATACCGTTGATGGATAAGTGCTTAGTATGGGCTCTGACATGATTGACCGCCTCTGCAGGATGGTTGAAATCCACCTGCAGACCTTCCGCTATCTCAAGGGTGAGGGAGTGCTGGCTGTCGGAGACCACTTGCAGCGTCACGCCCACGCTCTGCGTGGCCCGCAGATAGGCGGCTAAACGATAGCTTTGTCCCGGGGTGATAAGAAGTACGTTGGGTTGCATTTCAGCCTGAATCAAGCGCAACCGCCGCCCCCGCCCCCCGCTGCGCCACAGGCGCTGCAGACACCGGCGCCACCGATACTCTGAAAGACATTACGCAATACCAGGCTGCGATTAAGCCCCTCGGTCTGATAATCGATCTCCACCCCTTTGAGAAATCCCAAAGCGACCGCGTCGATATAGACCTTCAGATCACCTTGTTCCAGCAAGCAGTCGTATTCACTCGCTTGTTCGACGAAGGTGATGCCGTAGCTCATACCCCCACACCCGCCGCCATAGATGAAGAGGCGCACGCCGATGATCTCCTCTTCCTGTTCGATCAACTGGGTAAGCTGATCCTGCGCTTCAGGTGAGATTTTGATCTCGTCTGTGAGTGTGTGGCTGAAGGGTTCACTCTCGACGGGGCTCTTGCGGTGAAAGAATTTCACGCTCTCTCTCCTCAGGCTATCTGTCTATGTAGTATGACCGTTGATTGCCGCTTTGATTACCAATTGATTGCCGTGCGGCGGGGTGTTGGTTGGCCGAGTGGCTGAGAATGGCCCCCAGCGGACTTGAGGGAAAAGGGTATTGATTCCTCCTATACTCTTACATACGCTCCCTTGCCGTGCTCTTCTGAGACCCCAGATGCAAGGAGGTGCACTGCCTATGAAGCTACTCTTTGTGGGAAGTCAATCAGCTCAATCTGTCGCTACTTTCGAGGCGTTGGTGGCGCAAGGGGTTACTCCGGGCATGGTATTTATTCATACGCCAGATATGCCGGAGACGGACTATCCACACCCTTTTCCTCCATTGATCACGCAGGCAGCACGTGAAGGCCCCCTGGAGTTGGCGGCGAGGCACGGCTTGCGGGCGATAGCCGGTGGATATCGACAGCTTTCACAATGCGTTTACGCCTGTTGTCCTGAACGGGTCATTGTCTCCTGTTATCCCGTGCGTATCGGTGAAACCTTGCTCAAGCGTGTGCCCAGAGGGTGGTTCAATATTCATCCCTCACGCCTGCCTGAATACCGGGGCGTTGCCCCGATCTTCTGGCAGTTGAAGGATGGGCTGAATGCCATCGGGGTCACCCTGTACCGAATGAACAGTGCTTACGATCTGGGGCCTATTGTTGATCGGGGCGCGCTGAGGCTGGATTCTTACTTGAGTTACTCTGAGATCAGTCACCTTGCGGGGCGATTGGGTG
>JAKSCN010000602.1 GCA_022360595.1 Chromatiales bacterium | reverse complement strand
TAAGGATTCACTTCGTGAATACGCTCGGGTTTAACACCCAGTGCTTCGCACATCTTACGGAAATCGACGCGTAGGGAGTCTTCCCCGTGGATGTCGCGGCCGCTGGCCGGGTTGTACTGGCCGCCGGTCATGCCGACTGCGCGGTTGTCCAGCAGCAGGATAGTGACATTGCCTTTGTTATAAGTGATGTCGAGCAGTCCCTGCATGCCCATGTGCATGAAGGTGGAGTCGCCGATCACGCCGATGATCTTCTTGTCTTTATCCGCCTCGACGCGGCCCTTGTCCAGACCCAGGGCGACACCCATGGAGGCGCCCATGCAGATGGTGGTGTCCAGGGCGTTCCACGGGTGACCCGCACCCAGGGTGTAACAGCCGATATCGCCGGAAATACTGGTCTTCTTGATCTTCGACAGACAGTAGTAGATGCCCAGGTGCGGACAGGCCACACACATGGTAGGCGGACGCGGGAACAGGTTGGCGCCAACCTTCAGTTCGACCTCAACCGGTTTCTGTACGGGAGTCAGCGCGGCAGGCTCTTCCGGCGCTTCATACTCTTCACCCAGCAATCCAGCGATGGCCGGACGCAGCACGTTGGGTGAAAGCTCACCAATGCGCGGCAGAATCTCTTTACCCAGAACTTCGATGCCGGCTGCTTTCAGTTCGGTTTCGAGAATGGGCTCAACCTCTTCAACCACTACCAGTTGATCCACCTGCTTGGCGAATTCGCGGATCTTCTCGATTGGCACCGGGTAGCTCAAGCCTAGTTTGATTAGCGGCGCATCGGGGAAGGCCTCCTGCACATGCATGAAGGTGGGGCCGGAGGTGACATAGCCGACGCGTTTGTCGCTGCCCTCTTTGACGAAGTTCAGCTCGTGTTCGTTGCTGAAGGGTTTGATCTGCTCCTCGCGCTCAAACATCAGCGGGATGCGGTGTTTGGCATTGGCTGGTGTCATCACCAGGCGTGAAGGATCTTTCTTGAAACCTGTCTCCACGGCAAACTCTACGCGTTCGCCTGGTGTTACCACCCCTTTAACGTGGCAGATACGGGTGGTCATGCGCAGAATGACTGGTACGTCGAACTGCTCGGAGAGCTCAAAGGCGTACTTGGTGAACTCATAAGCCTCTTGCGCATCGGCCGGCTCCAGGATCGGCACATGGGCGAAGCGGCCCCAGAAGCGCGAATCCTGCTCATTCTGGGAGGATGAAAGACCCACATCATCGGCTACCGCGATCACCAATCCCCCTTCGACACCGACCAGAGTCTGGGTCATCAGGGCGTCAGATGCCACGTTCAGCCCCACATGCTTCATCGCACATAGGGCGCGGCTGCCGGCCAGAGAGGCACCGATGGCCACTTCCAGTGATACCTTCTCGTTGATGGACCACTCGGAATACATATCGGAGTACTGGGAAGCGTACTCCAGGATCTCCGTAGAGGGTGTGCCGGGGTAGGCCGCAGCCACTCGGCAACCCGCTTCCCAGGCGCCACGGGCTACTGCCTCGTTGCCTGACATGAATTGCCGGTCAGCAGCCGGCAGGGGATTCACCGCATTCAATGTTGTCACCTCTGGTTCTGTTCGGGCGGGTATCCAATAGTCCGCCGCCAATGTTAAATCTTGTTGCCCATATTGGGCGGCTAGTCCCTTATTTCTTACGGTGGTCGATGACACGCACCGCTTTGCCCTCTGAGCGGGGGATGTCACCCACGCCTTTGATGTTTACGTTACAGGAGACGCCGATAAAGTCCTTGATGTCACGCACCAGCTTCTGTGCCACCCGCTGTTGGGTCTCTTCCGGCTGCTCCATCAGCGGTGGGCTGCCTTCGACATTGACCACCATGTGGTCGAGGTTGCCTTCACGGTAGACCTCAATCTGATAGAAAGGAGAGAGGGTTTCGCTCTGCATCAGAATCGACTCCACCTGTGACGGGAAGACGTTGACGCCGCGAATAATCAGCATATCGTCGCTGCGGCCAGTGATACGGCGCATGCGCACATGGGTACGGCCACACTTACAAGGAGCCGGATCGAGTACCGAGATATCGCGGGTGCGATAGCGAATAATCGGGAAGGCCTCTTTGGTCAGCGAGGTGAAGACAATTTCACCCTCTTCGCCATAAGGCAGTGGCTTGCCTGTATCAACATCGACGCACTCGACCAGGAAGTGGTCTTCCCAGATGTGCAGCCCGTTTTTCGCCTCGATACACTCGTTGCCGACGCCAGGGCCCATCACTTCGGAGAGGCCATAGATATCCACCGCATCGATGCCCAGGCGTGATTCGATCTCGTAGCGCATCTCTTCGGTCCAGGGCTCAGCGCCGTGGACTCCTATTTTAAGAGGCAGTTTGCGAATATCGACGCCCATCTCTTCAGCCGCTTCAGCCAGATTGAGAGCATATGAAGGGGTGCAGCTAATAGCCGTTGGAGCAAAGTCCTGGAGTAGCATGATCTGTTTCTGGGTTTGGCCGCCTGACATGGGAGTGGTCATAACACCCAGCTCCTCACCGCCATAGTGCAGTCCCAGACCACCAGTGAACAGCCCGTAGCCGTAGGCGTTGTGCAAGCGATCGCCCGGGCGCAAACCCGCGGCGGAGAGACAGCGGGCTACCAGTTGGGCCCAGGTGTTGATATCGCGCTTGGTGTAACCCACAACTGTTGGTTTACCGGTGGTGCCGGAGGAGGCGTGCACTCGCACAACCTGCTCGTTAGGCACGGCAAACAGGCCGAAGGGGTAGTTTTCGCGCAGATGCTCTTTCTTGGTGTAGGGGAGATGACGAACGTCCTGCAGGGTTTTGATGTGATTTGGCGTGACACCCAGCTCATCCATCGCATCGCGGTAGAATTTGACGGTATGGTAGCAGCGCTCAACCGTGCGTTGCAGCCGTTTAAGCTGAAGCGCTTCCAGCTCTTCCCTGGGTAGTGTTTCCAAATCTGTGTGCAGAATCATATGTACCCCTCTGTTTAGTCCCTGTTCATCCAGTCGATCATGGTATCGGAGCGCCGGAATACGGTGCCGGTGAACAGGGCAACCAGTTCACCTGTTTGGCGGCGCACCTCTATGGTGTATAGCCCGGTGCGCCCTGTTTTATTCTCTTCTCTTGCCACGGCGGTTAGCCGGTCACCTTTCTGGCTGGCGGCCGGGTAGTTGATCTGTGCATTGAGACCAACCGCCACATTGCCGTGGGAGTTGGAGGCCACGGCAAAAGCAAAATCGGCTAAACCAAAAGTGACTCCGCCATGTGTCATACCAACCGAGTTGAGCATATCATCAGTGACGGTCATGCCGATTTGACAAAAGCCAAGTTTGACCGCTTCAAGCTCCATTCCCAACAGACGCGCATAGCGGTCGTGCTCGGCCATCCAGCGGCCGATTGACTCCGCCTGTTGCTGTAATTCACCTGTCATGGGGGCGTAATTGTAATCATTTCTTTGCGCTGCAACAAAAAAATTGTGGTTTTTTTGAGCTAAATCAGTTTTATAACCCTGATTTTAGGGGAGTTTTTCAGTGATAAGCTCGTAGCCAAGCTCTCCTAAACGGCGATCTAGAGCTACTGGATCATCAGCACGATAACGTACGATAACGATGCGTTTTCCCGTTTTATCAGGAGAGATAGGGGAGACAACGGTGGCGATATAACCGCCCAACTCATTGATATGATCGAGAAAATCGCCCAGATTGCCTTTGCTGTCCTCAAGATGGACTTCGATGCGGGCGCTGTCTGGAAGGTTACAGCCGGTGATATCGAGGAAGAAGTCGAGAAGATCTGTTTCAGTAATGATGCCAACCAGTTTGCCGCTCTCCAGCACCGGCAGACAACCGGCGCGGTTTTCCCGCATTAGGCGGCCCGCCTCCTCGACCAAAGTGTCTGCACAGCAAGAGACCGGCTGCTGCTGCATGATCTGACTGACGGTGATCTTGGAGGTGAGGTAGTTGACCTCACCCACCGAGAGGGTGGTGATGGCCGACGGCTCGGCCTGAGACATCTCACGGTGAGTCAACAGACCAATTAATTTCTGCTGGTCATCGACCACCGGCAGGAAGCGACGGTTGTTTTCACGCATCAACTGGGCGGCGTGGCTCAGCTTCATATCGCCGGTGGCGACGTCGGGTGTTGGGGTCATGATCTGGGCAACGTACATGGCTTCAGTTCCTGTTGCTGATGTTGTCTCTATTAACTAACTGATTAGGGCCTGTGTGCACAGGCCCTAATATCCCAGGTAGGCGCGGCGTACCGCTTCGTCATTGAGCAGCTCCTCCGCACTGGCTGAGAGCACTACCTTGCCGGTCTCCAGCACATAGCCGCGATTGGCAATGCCTAATGCGGCACGGGCGTTCTGCTCGACTAGTAGAATGGTGACGCCTTTTTCGTTCAGGGTCTGGATGACTCGGAAGATCTCCTCCACCAGCAGTGGGGCGAGACCCATGGAGGGCTCGTCCAGCAGAAGCAACTTGGGGCGTCCAAGCAGGGCACGGCCGATGGCCAACATCTGCTGCTGGCCTCCGGAGAGGGTGCCTGCTGCCTGTTCTGATTTTTCATGGAGGATCGGGAAGAGCTCGTAGATGTTATCCAGCTCCGCGTCCAACCAGGCCTTGTCCTTACGTTGGCTGTAGGCGCCCAGGCGCAGATTATCATCGACACTCAATGGTGCGAACACCTGACGTCCTTCGGGTACGTGGCAGACACCGGCCTGGACGATTTTGTGGGCGGCCAGACGACTGATCTCCTGGCCATCAAACCGAATACTGCCGCTGCTCGCTTTGTGCACATTCGAGAGGGTGTGCAGCAGGGTGGTCTTACCGGCGCCATTGGCGCCGACTATCGCCACCAATTCACCTGGGTTGACCTCCAGAGAGATATCGAACAGTGCCTGGATAGGCCCATAGTGGGAGCAGAGCCCCTCAACCTGAAGGAGTGGCTGATCAGACGGCATACTGCACCTCCCCGCCCAAGTAAGCTTCGATCACTTTTGGATTGTTCTGGATCTCTTCCGGCGTGCCTTCGGCCAGACGGCTGCCATATTCGATCACCAGAACCTGGTCGGAGACCTGCATTACCAGTCCCATGTTGTGCTCGACCAAGAGGACGGTGATACCCGCCTCACTGATGCGGCGGATCAAACTGCGCATCTCCAGGGTCTCGGTATCGTTCAGCCCGGCGGCCGGTTCGTCCATCAACAGCAGTTTCGGTTGCACGGCCAGCGCCCGAGCGATCTCGATGCGTTTGAGAACACCGTAGGGCAATGAACCCGCATCATGGTGCTTATATTGATCCAGCCCGCAGAAGGCGAGCGCCTCTTCAGCCCATTGTCGTGCTTGTTTCTCTTCCTTGCGTACACTGGGCAAGCGTAGGGCGCTGCTGAACAGCCCGCTATCGGTGCGCAGGTGACAGCCCACTGCGACGTTATCCAGCACCGTCATGTTGAAGAAGAGCTGCAGGTTCTGAAAGGTGCGCGAGACACCCATCTCGGCAACGCTATGGGGCTGTTTGCCGATAATCTCTTCGCCAAAAAAGCGGATACTCCCTTCATCCGGGACATAGATCCCTGAAAGCATGTTGAATAGGGTGGTTTTGCCGGCGCCATTTGGGCCAATGACCGAGTAGACCTGGTTTTCCGGCACATCAAAGTGCAGATCGGCAATGGCGGTAACGCCGCCAAAGGCCTTAGTGAGTTCGTTGACCTCAAGCAGTGCCACTGTGATTCTCCCCGGTGCTGACAGAAAGAGATTGGACCTTGGTTTT
>JAKSCN010000154.1 GCA_022360595.1 Chromatiales bacterium | reverse complement strand
TGGCGACTGCCTTCTTCTTGGTGGCTGCCTTCTTCTTGGTGGCTACCTTCTTCTTGGCGACTGCCTTCTTCTTGGCGACTGCCTTCTTCTTGGCCGCTGCCTTTTTCTTGGCCGCTGCCTTCTTCTTGGCCGCTGCCTTCTTCTTGGCTGTTACCTTCTTCTTAACGGCTGCCTTCTTCTTGGTGACTGCCTTCTCTATAGAGACTTCCTCTGCAGGCTTTTCTGCCTCCTCAGGCTTCTCCACAGATGCCACAGGCACCGACGGCTCAACCACTTCTGGCTCTTCTTCAACAACAGGCTCAGAGGGCGGCTCAACAGTTGAGGGCTCTTCCAGCGGTGTCGAAACGCCTTCCGGCTCCGCTTCGGGCTCTGCGGGTACTGGGACTGGCTGCTCAGGGGTTGTATCGATAATCTCTTTCAAGATCCTGAGTAGGGACGCTTCATCGTTCTCGGCAGGCGCACGCCTCAGTTTGCCTTGCAGTTTGTAGTACTGGGTAAGCGAGGCGATCTGGTGCTCATAGATCCGCATGCGGGTGGAGATAGTCTCTTCATTATCATCTGAGCGCCGGCGTATCTGTCCGCCGCACCGGTCACAGACCCCTTCAACCCGTGCAGGCGAGGTAAAGATGTTGTACATCTGTCCGCAGGATTGGCAGATACGGCGCCCTTCGAGACGCTCCATGAAGATGTCCGGGTCCCCATCGAGCAGCAGCACCAGGTCGATACTGAGATTAAGGGAAGCGAGAATCTCATCCAGCCGATCACCCTGCACCGTGGTGCGGGGGAACCCCACCAGCAGAAACCCCTTCTGGACATCGGGTTCTGAAAGACGCTCTTTCAAGGCATCGAAAGCGAGCTCTTCAGGGAGATGGTGAAAGGTATCGGAGGATATTCGTGCCTGCTCTGCGATATCCGGGTTGTCCCCTTCATAACCGCGAATAACGTCACCAATTGAAATTTTTGCAATAGCATAGTGCTCAGCCAGTAATCTCGCCTGGGTTCCTTTACCGGCCCCCGGGGCCCCCAACAGCACGATCCTCATACGTGTTACCATCCATTTTATCGTTTATTAACTGACATCCCCTTCCAGTCTAACCTCTTGAAAAGCTTTTGAATTAGCAAATTCCATAACGGCATCCAACATTTGCATTGGCGACTGAAAAGTTGGTTAGTTACAGTAATCGCAGATTTCACAGGATGTCAATGAATTCATGAAAGGATTGGCCAATTCAGTTAAACTTTTTTGATTTGTTTCCGGATGGCAACCCCAATGCAAGATATCCCTGATATTTCCGACAGTGAAACCTGGGTGATTAAGACCACGCTGCGTGAACGCTATAACGCAGAGATCGAGCTTCAAATCGCCGACTCTGAGATACGCCTGCGCCCATCAGATCGTCATGTCACCCCATGCCCAGTCTGGTACTGGGAGCATGAAAATTGTCATTTTGTGATTTTTAAGACTGGCGACAGAAACTACCGTTGTCAGTTCTTTTATCGCCCCTACCAACAGTATGGCACCGGGGTACACGAGTACACGGATATAACAGAGTGTGTGGTCTCGCTGCTTCAGGCCCAAGCCGACTATGAAGCCAAAGAGCGAGGCGACCTCTCATAAAAAAGCAGCAGATTATGCTGAATAAATATTTACCCAAGTATTAGTCATTTTAGAGATTAAGGATGTAACTATGAGCAAAAAGAATGCCTTCTATGCACAATCTGGCGGCGTAACCGCTGTAATCAACGCGTCAGCCTGTGGTGTCATCGAGACAGCTCGCAAGCATTCAGACAAAATCGGTACTGTCTATGCGGGTCGCAACGGTATCATCGGCGCCCTGACAGAAGATCTGATCGACACCAGTCTGGAGTCGGCAGAAGATATTGCCGCCCTGAAAACCACCCCATCCGGTGGCTTCGGCTCCTGCCGTTTCAAACTGAAGAGCCTGGAAGAGAACAAGCGCGAGTACGAGCGCCTGATCGAAGTTTTCAAGGCCCACAACATCGGTTACTTCTTCTACAACGGAGGCGGTGATTCTGCCGACACCTGCTACAAGGTCTCGCAGCTCTCTGAGAAGATGGGCTTCCCGGTACAAGCAATCCACGTACCCAAAACCGTGGACAACGATCTGCCGATCACCGACAACTGCCCCGGTTTTGGCTCTGTCGCCAAATACATCGCGGTCTCAACCCTGGAGGCCTCTTTTGATGTACGTTCCATGGCCGCCACCTCTACCAAGATCTTTGTTATCGAAGTGATGGGCCGTCACGCTGGCTGGATCGCCGCTGCCGGTGCTCTGGTCGAAGATTACGGCATTCCGGTCGTGACTCTGTTCCCTGAGATCGAATTTGATCAGGACAAATTCCTTACCGCTGTCGATGCTAAAGTGAAAGAGCACGGCTACTGCACCATCGTCGTCTCTGAAGGCGCTCACTGGCCGGACGGCACCTTCCTGGCTGAGCAGGGCACCCGCGACTCCTTTGGTCACGCTCAATTGGGTGGTGCAGCCCCAATCGTTGCCAACATGATCAAAGACGCTCTGGGCTATAAGTTCCACTGGGCCGTCGCGGATTATCTGCAGCGTGCCGCACGCCACCTAGCGTCTGAATCTGATGTCGAGCAGGCCTACGCCCTGGGTGAAGCTGCGGTAGAGAAAGCCCTCGAAGGCAAGAACTCAATCATGCCGACTGTGGTGCGTGAGTCCTCCACCCCTTATAAGTGGAGCATCGGCGAAGCGCCTCTGAGT
>JAKSCN010000660.1 GCA_022360595.1 Chromatiales bacterium | reverse complement strand
TCCGACAATTTCTGCAGAGTGACAGGATCAGTACTGCCATGCAGATTGACATACAGTGCAGGAAAGTCGAACCCCGTGGTCTCGATGATCGGGCGTCGGCTGGCAGTGGGCAGATCGGAAACCCCTTCAATGCGTAGACGCACCTTGTCGAGCAAACGGTTCAGGTCCTGTCCCCCTGCCCGGCGTACACTCACGACAGAAATCCCGTTTTCCGATTGGGAGGTAATACTACGCACCCCTTCAAGCCCCTCCAGCACTTTTTCAATCTTTTGCGTGACCAGCTCATCAACTTGGGCTGCCGGGGCATTAGGATAAACGGTTGTTATCAATGCGCTTTCGGGAGGGAGACGAGGAAAGCCTTCAATCCGTATTGACATCATTGTCATAATGCCGAGAAACAGAATCAGCGCCATCATTAAATTGGCCACAACAGGATTGCGGATAAACCAACCGGTTAGATAATGCATGGCTTAGTTCTCCGCTAACTGTGGATGAACCTGTTGGCCGGGCAGAAAAGAGACCAACGGCGTGACCGCTACACGCCAGACGTCAACGCCATCTGGCGCCCTGACAATGACTCTCTCCTGGTGACGAAATAACACCTGTGGTGAGGTTCGCTGCAAGCGATCCTCTTCATCCAGATACCAAATGTAACCTTCTTGTGTTAATGCCGATTCGGGAATATTCAGCGCTGCCGGGACAGTGATGCCCGGCAGCAGAACGCGAACAAAATCACCCGACAAAACCGAGGCTTCACCAGACTCTTTGAGCTCCAGGAAAACCTGATACTGACGAGTCTTCTCATTGAGAAACCCACCACCTTGGCGAATTTTGGCGTGCGTCATTAGAGTGCCGCTTTGGTCCACTATTTTCGCTGTTAAACCGGAGAGTGGCTGCTGAAGCAATAACCAATCAGTTCTACTCAGCTCAGCAGTAAGCTCAAAAGTTGTATCATCGACCAGTTTCACCAACGAATCACCAATATTCACGCTTTGCCCTGGACTCACAAATCGCTCAGTGATAAACCCTGAAAAAGGGGCTTTGATAGTGGCGTCCCGCAACTGCTGTCTGCTAGCTGCAACACGTGCTCTGGCTGATTTCAGGGCAGTTTCAGCGATACGCAGTTCCGGTAGATGCAAGGCCAGATCATTGGGTGGTTTTGTGCCATCGCGCTTGTACTGCTTGCGAGCGATTGCTGTGGCTTTTTCGGCCTTGGACAGCGCTAATTGCGCCTCCTTAACAGCCAACTCCGCTGCGGCCATCTCGGCCGCATACAGGCTGTTTTCGATAGTAATCAGCGTCGTGCCCGCTTTGACTCGTTCACCAGCCAATGCGCTATCGAGCACCTCATCGACTCGACCGGAAACCGCAGCACGCAGCTCCGCCGACCAGCGTGGCCGCACTTCAGCAACGGAAGCAACCTCCACAGTCTCAGGGCGGACTGAAAGGGTTTCTATAGATACCGGTTGTGCAACAAGCTCCTCCTCTGTCTGTTGCACATCGATTGTGTCCTCCGCACTAAACAGATACAGGCTGACAGCAGCCAATACCATTAACGCCAAAAAAATCAAAATCCATTGCGTGAATATCGAGCCCTTTGCAGTGCGATATTGTCTATTTGCATTCGATTTTGTCGTATCAGACATAGCCTCTCCAATATCTGAGCTTATCCCGCGATTCTCCGCATAGCCGTTTCTATAGGGCCATGTTTGAAATAGCGTGACCAAAAAAGTGCGTAGACAACCGTTGCTGCGCAAAAAACAGAAGCCGCAACCAACGCTGATTCAATCGACTGCCCACCCAATAAGCCCAGCCCGTCGAGTACACCCATACCGAGAATAATGTGGGCGATATACAGTGTTAATGTTTGTCGTCCAGCAGGCGAAACAATAGCCAGCAGACCGATACGAGAAAGCCAGGATGCCGACAGCAGACAAAGACCAATAACAACCGAGGCAATACCCATACCACTCAAGATATAGAGCGGCGTGGGTGGAATAGCTGCGGTTGCAGCCAAATAGACCAACTCAGGGTGGACAACGGTTAACACAGGCGATAACTGACTGCTCACCCATTCAGCTAAAGCTACAACGAATACTCCACCGATAACCATCCACCCATGGGTACTCTTCTCAGCCAACGAAAAACGACTGAGAAGCATCCCAAACAGCAGAAAAGAGAGCCACGGAAATACGGGATGCCAGCCATTGAAAAACAGGTTCCTGACAAACCCCACAGGCGTCCAGAACCCCTGATAAGTCAGATCATCCCAATTCCATCCCGCGTCATAATCCAGTAGCAAAGTCATGACTAAGAAAGCCAGATTAACCAATAGAACAACCGCGGCTAATCCGCTTGCGCTCAGCGACAGTAACAATGCCCCAAACAGAAAATAGAAGGCGTAGTAATGGAGGATATCGGCATCAAAAATCAGCATGTTCAACAAACCGATCACCAATAAAAAGGCAGCGCGTTTCATCGTTACCCAGACAGTGCGCTCCCGATTGCTGCGCAGCCCAAAAAGCCCCAGCCCAATACCTGCAAGTACGACGAAGGTCGCCGCCGCACGGCCTTCCAACATAGCCGTCAGGCGAGATAACCCGTCATCACCACCATCAGCACCCATGACGATTTTGAAATTGACAATCACCATACCAACGAAGGCAATCAAACGCGCAAGATCCAAACCTTCCAACCGTGATTTTGT
>JAKSCN010000534.1 GCA_022360595.1 Chromatiales bacterium | reverse complement strand
TACCTGTTCGGCTTCATGGTCAATCAACTCTGTGGTGAGCCGCTGCCAGAGCCCGCTGATCAGGGCGTCATTCTGTAACGTACTCTGTTGCAATTTGGTCAGGCGGCGGCGTTGCCACAGGCTGGTGATCACGCGTGGCAACAGCACATAGGTGAGTAGGCACATGAGAAGAAACGGCCACCACTGCCCGAGTAGTGCCGGTTGTTCAGCTGCAGCGGGAGCCGCGCGGTAGTAGTGGGTCTGCTCGATCAGCTCCAGACTGGGTGAGGCTGCAGGCCAGAGCTGCTGCCAGGGCCATGCCAGTATGCTGGTGATCCGGTGGATCCATGCGCTGGTCAGATCGAGCGTTGAAGACCAGCCAAACGCCAGGTCGGTGACCGATAGATAGAGCAGAAAGGCGAGCAGCATGCCGATGGTAAACAGCAGTGAAAGCTGCTGCCCTAGCGCCAGCACCGTGCTTTTCATGAGTGGTTTGAGCAGGGCGCGAAAGTTTCCTTGGGGGAGGCGCTGCTCAATGAGCGTCCAGAGTGGAAAGGGGACCTGTGCGCTGCTGAAAAAGAGTGCTGCCAGCCACCATGCGAAAGGGAGCAGAATGGCAATCAACATAAACCAGAGCAGGTTGATGCGCTCAAAGGTGAGAAATTCCACTAGCCCGGCAATCAGGGAGAAGCCGAGCACAAGTGCCCCGATACTCAACAGATAGATAAGCAGCGTGATGCTTCTGTGGTCTGTTTGCCACTGGCTCAGCCAGCTTTTCAGGATAGACCAGGGGGTGGTGCTGGTCTCTGCCAGAAACCAGTGGCGGTCTCGCTTGTGCAGGGTCTGCCAGTCGGTGGTTCGCTCATCCTCTAAGCGTTGGCGTAACAGAATCAGCAGCAGGGTCTTGTCCCAGATAGTCATGGATAAAGGCGTGTTACTTCAATGGCTTGTTATTGAACAAATTATTGCATGTGCAGGCGAATAGGACACCTTTATCGGTTCGGCGTTCCATGCTTGTGGCGTGAGTGGGACTTGGTTAATACTTGTTCGATACTATTAACCCGGCACCATAATAAGCCATGTTCAGGGTGCATTATGGTGCCGGGTTAATAAAAACAAATAGTCGGGAGATGGGGATGAAGGTCAGAAAACAGAGCCTGCTGGTGATAATGGTGCTCGCTGTGGTGATGGGTTGTCAGTCCCAGAATGCCAATACCAAGAGCAGTGATGTGAGTAGTGGTAGTTTCCCAGGCAAGATCGATGTGCCCCTGGAAGAGAGTGAGCTGCGAACTCTTTTATCACAAGACAGGGTCTACGAATGGAGCAATGTAAACGGGAGAAGTGGTACCGGTAGCTATCTGACCAATGGGGTGGCGAAGGCTGCCTGGGCGGGCGGTTCAGCCGAGGGGCGCTGGTCAATTCAGGGGCGTTTGTTGTGTCGTACTTTTAAGACCATGAACCATGGCATCGAGCAGTGTTGGCTCCTCTATAGGCGTGGCCCTAAGAGTTACAGCCTGGAGGGGAATGGGCGCTATCAGGGGACTATAACCTTTAACTAAATTTAAGGTGAAGGTGGAGATTGGTTGTCTCTGCTAGTCATTTTTATTAAATGGCAAATTAGGTCGTTTTTTGAGCCCAGGTCGCTGGTACAATCCGGCCATGGATGTTTCACATATTCTTGATAATTTAAATGACGCTCAGCGTGAGGCGGTCTCGGCACCGCCCTCCAGTATGCTGGTTTTGGCGGGTGCCGGCAGCGGTAAGACCCGGGTGTTGGTGCATCGCATCGCCTGGATGATTCAGGTGATGGGGGCCTCACCCTGGAATATTCTGGCCGTGACCTTTACCAATAAGGCGGCGAAAGAGATGCAGGCGCGCATCGAAGAGCTGCTGGGCCATCCGGTGGGTGGCATGTGGGTAGGGACCTTCCACGGGTTGGCCCACCGTCTGTTGCGCGCACACTGGCAGGAGGCGAAGCTACCGAAGAGTTTTCAGATTATCGATTCCGATGATCAGCACCGTATGATCAAACGGCTATTGAAGGCGTTTGACCTGGATGAGTCGCGCTGGCCGCCCCGTCAGGTGCAGTGGTATATCAATACCCAGAAGGATGAGGGGCGTCGTCCACAGCATCTGGATGACGGTGGTGACCCTTTCCAGCGCCAGATGATTCGCCTCTACCAGGAGTATCAGAGCGCCTGCGAGCGCGGCGGGCTGGTCGACTTTGCCGAGCTGCTGCTGCGCGCCCATGAGCTGTGGCGCGATCGCCCGGATGTATTGCACCACTATCGCGAGCGCTTCCAGTATGTGTTGGTGGATGAGTTTCAAGACACTAATACCATCCAGTACGCTTGGCTCCGCCTGTTGGCCAGTGAGCACAATAGTCTCTTCGTGGTGGGGGATGACGACCAGTCCATCTACGGCTGGCGGGGCGCCAAGGTGGAGAATATCCGTGATTTTCAAAAGGACTTTCCCGACACTTCGCTGGTGCGTCTGGAGCAGAACTACCGTTCCACCGGGAATATCCTGAAGGCGGCCAATGCGGTGATTGCCAATAACCCTTCGCGGCTGGGCAAGGATCTCTGGACTGACGGTGGTGAGGGCGAACCCATCAACCTCTATGCCGCCTTTAATGAGGTGGATGAGGCGCGCTTTGTGATCGAGCGGGTACGTCAGTTTGTCGATGAGGGTAATCGACGCAGTGAGGTGGCGATTCTCTATCGCTCGAATGCCCAGTCACGCCTGTTTGAAGAGGCGCTACTGCAGGCGCAGATTCCTTATCGAGTCTACGGTGGATTGCGCTTTTTTGAGCGTGCTGAGATCAAGGATGCCCTCGCCTATCTGCGGCTTATAGCCAATCCGGAAGATGACGCCTCCTTTGAGCGTGCAGTGAATATGCCGCCTCGGGGGATTGGCGCAAAGACGCTGGATGCGGTGCGAGCACATGCCCGGGATTTCTCCTGCTCCCTATGGCAGGCGTCGCAGGATCTGGTAAAGGGCGGTGGCATGACCAAGCGAGCAGCCACGGCCTTGAACGCTTTTATCGAGTTGATTGCTGAGCAGCAAGTGGGTATCGACGGATTGGAGCTGCATGAGGTGATGGATCAAGTGATCAACGCCTCGGGGCTGATCGAGCACTTCAACAAGAGCCGGGACGGTAAGGGACAGGATCGTATCGAGAACCTTGAGGAGTTGGTCAATGCCACCCGGCAGTTCAATTTTGAAGAGGCTGCAGAAGAGGAGCTAGATCCGCTCTCTGCCTTCCTGGCGCATGCCGCGTTAGAGGCCGGCGAGGCTCAG
>JAKSCN010000432.1 GCA_022360595.1 Chromatiales bacterium | reverse complement strand
GTGGGTATAGGCCGGGTGATCGATGCCTGCACTCAACGTAGCCCCCTGTTTGACCGCCGCCGCCATGCCCGCCGTCAATTCAAAACGGAGGAAGTGGACCGAGGCGGTCTTCTCTTCAGTGGTGCGATCCAGGTCTTCATTGGCGATGGGGTGTACCTTTTCAAAGCCTGCAACCTTTATCCAAAGTGCCTTTTCAATACCGATAAGCTGTCCCAGCGCCCGGCGTCGCTCTTCCACATCGCTATACTCCAACATTAAAGTGGCCTTCCAGTTGAGACCGTCAGGAATCAGGGGGTTGTAGACATCCAGCTCGGCCTGGATATCATCTGCTTCGAAAATGCGCTCAATGCGCAGCATCTCCTGAATTTGATACTGCATGGTGAGGCTGTCTTCAAAGTAGAGGGCGGCGTGTTCGCCAATAGCAAGGCGGCGGCTTTTCTTATGCTCAATCACTTTGTTGCGAAACTCGCTCCGGATACGTGCATACTCTTCCAGTGAGTAGAGGTCTTCATGGGTCAGTTTGCTCATGGCGCTCTTCTCGTGTTCACTCTGGCTCTATGACGCGATTGGTAAACAGGTAGCCACGCAGTTCCTTGTCGAAGTGAGGATCATGACGGCGAATCCACTCCAACATCATGGCCGCGTGCACTTTTTGCTCGTCGCGGTTACGGATCAAAATCGCCTTGAGCTCAGCGTTGTGGCAGGCCTCGACACGCTGGTTGTGCCAATCCACCGACTCCAACCCCTCTATCAGTGAGATGATGGCGCGGTGCATATCTTTTGTCTCGCCGCTGAGCTGTTCAGGTGATTCGCGATAACCTTCATTTACCATGCGCTTCTCCTCGTGGTGACTGGCTCTGTTACTCCCAAGTATGGCTAAATGCCGTAAGCTTGGCGCAGCAGGGTGATCGGATGCTCGACAGGCGGCGCCCCTCCCAAGCCGTTCTCGATGTGGTGGCCGGCCATGGCGCAATCGCTGCCGTAGTGCTGGGCTTCGGCACCCTTTACCCGATTGACGACCGGGCGTACGATCTTCATGGCGCTGGCGTGAAACTCTTTTTTGACTGCGTAGGTGCCGTCGTGACCCGAGCAGCGTTCAATGCTCTCCACTTCCGTGTCGGGGATCAGGGCCAAGATCTCGCGGGTTTTTGGGCCGATGTTCTGCACCCGCTGGTGGCAGGCGGCGTGGTAGGCCACTTTACCTAAGGGGTTTTTAAAATCAGTTTGGAGTTTGCCCGCCTTGTGGCGCAGCATCAGGTACTCGAAGGGGTCGTAGAAAGCATCTCTCACCTTTAGTACCTCGGCGTCATCCGGGTACATCAGGGGTAGCTCCTGTTTGAACATCAGCACGCAGGAGGGAATCAACGCGGTCAGATCCCACCCCTCATCCACCAGCTTGGCCAAAATGGGGATGTTGAACGTTTTTGCTCTCTCCACCGATGCCAGATCACCCAGCTCCAACTTTGGCATGCCGCAGCACTTCTCCCGGTTGGGTATGGTGACCGGTATGCCGTTGTGTTCAAACACGGCGACAAAATCCTCACCTATGGCCGGTTCGTTGCGGTTCATGTAGCAAGTGCTGAATAGCGCCACCCTGCCCTGGGTGCTGTCGGTGGATTCGCTATGGTGGTCGCTCTGGTGCCTGCGGAGCCGCTTGCGCAGCGTTTTACTATGATATTCGGGAAGTCGTGCGTCGGCGTGCACGCCCAGCACCGATTCCAGCAGTTTGCGGGTCGGTTTCATCTTGTTGATGCGATTGACCACCTGGGCAACCACCGGAATGCCCGCCAGATTGCCCACGGTATCGGTGCTGGTGAGAATACGATCGCGGGTTTTAACATCACCCTGCTTAAATTTATATGCCTTGGCTCGCAGCATCAGGTGGGGAAAATCCACATTCCACTCATGCGGTGGCACATAGGGGCACTTGGTCATGTAGCAGAGATCGCATAGATAGCAGTGGTTGACCACCTGCCAGTAGTCTTGCTTATCGACACCGTCGACCTCCAGGGTGGCCGACTCATCGATCAGATCGAACAGAGTGGGAAAGGTATGGCAGAGACTGACACAGCGTCGACAACTGTGGCAGATCTCAAAGACCCGCTCCAGCTCCTTGAACACCGAACTCTCGTCGTAGAAATCGGCACTGCGCCAATCCAACGGGTGCCGGGTTGGTGCTTCAAGGCTGCCTTCACGTGGGGTCAACGGCGCAGACATAAGCTCACACTCCCCTCTCGGAGACGGTCTGGCCGGGAGTTGACCGGCCAGGCCACCAAAACACCCGTTACTCCATCTCGTCTAGCGCTTTCTGGTAGCGGTTGGCGTGGGAGCGCTCAGCCTTAGCCAGTGTTTCGAACCAGTCGGCAATCTCCTCGAACCCCTCGTCGCGGGCGGTTCGCGCCATTCCCGGATACATATCCGTATACTCGTAGGTCTCCCCGGCGATAGCGGCTTTCAGGTTGGCCTCTGTTTGACCGATGGGCAGCCCGGTGGCAGGGTCGCCGACCTGCTCCAGATAATCAAGGTGGCCGTGGGCATGGCCGGTTTCTCCCTCCGCGGTGGAGCGGAACAGGGCGGCGATGTCGTTATAGCCTTCAACGTCGGCCTTGGATGCGAAGTAGAGATAGCGGCGATTGGCTTGCGATTCTCCGGCAAAGGCATCCTTTAGATTTTGTTCGGTTTTACTGCCTTTCAGTGACATTCTCCTCTCCTCCTCGATATAGGCATGTGCCTGTAGCTATACATAACTGAGTGTAGTTGAATGGTCTGATTGCTCTATTCGATTGTATGTATTGAAACGATAGCCTATACCTATCAATAGAGGCCTCTCTGTTCGGTGGCGAGTCAGCATGAATCTACGTGACTTGAAATACCTTCTGGCAGTGGCGGAGCTGAAGCACTTTGGTAAGGCGGCAGGGCACTGTTTTGTCAGCCAGCCAACCTTGAGCAGCCAGATAAAAAAGCTTGAAGAGCAGTTGGGTGTCACCCTGTTTGAGCGTAATAACCGGTCGGTGGAGCTGACGCCGGTGGGTGAGGCGATCGTTGAGCACGCCCGCCTCTGTATCGCTCAGGTGGATGCCATGGTGCAGACAGCGAAAATACACCAGGACCCCCTCGCCGGTCAGTTGCGCATCGGTGCGATTCCAACCCTTAGTCCCTATCTCCTGCCACTGATTTACCAGCCACTCAAAAGCGCCTATCCGCAGATGAATCCCATCTTTTCTGATGAGGTGACCCAGATGCTGGAGATGCGCCTGACCAACCATGAAATTGACGTGGCGCTGTTGGCGACCGATGCCACTGGGAAGGGGTTTGGAGAAATTCCGCTGTTTGATGAGCCCTTTTGGCTTATTCATCCGCCTAACCACCCCCTCCATACGCAGGATGTGATTACCCTAACCGATCTGCGTGAGCTGGATATGCTGCTACTTTCGGAAGAGCATTGTCTCTCCCGGCAGATTGTCGAAGTGTGTCAGTTGGATGGGCCGCGCCGGCGCGATGAGTTGCGGGCCTTTGGTTTGGAGACGTTGATTCAGTTTGTCTCAAATGGACTGGGCTGTACCCTGATTCCCGCGCTGTCGGTGCATGGCGGGCGCATGACCGGTTCCGGGGTGATTACCCGGCAGTTGGATAGCGGCGAGGCGGTGCGCAGGATCCGGTTGGTGTTTCGGCCCAACTTCCCGCGCCGCCACGCTTTGGAAGCGCTGGCAGAGGTGATTTTGCAGAACCTGCCCAATACCGTGCGTTGTCTTGCTTAGGGCCTGTTAACAGGCCTAGGCCCTAACGGCTTTATGCCTCATCATCGGCGTCAAAATCGATATCATTGGGTGGGATCAGTGCGTATTGGCGAATCATGCGCCGCAGGCGCGGGCGGGATACCCCGAGAATGTCGCAAGCCTGGCCCTTGTGCCAGGCGGTCGCTTCCAGCACCCGCTTGACGTGGATACGCTCCATATCCTCCAGACTCTGCTCCGTTAGCGGCTTTTCATCATCCACCTCGGTTTGGTTAGAGAGACTGGTGCGTAGCGGTTCCGGGAGCTGATCGCGAGAGAGTGAATCCCCTTGCGAGAGAGCAATGCTCTTCATCAGCACATTCTC
>JAKSCN010000493.1 GCA_022360595.1 Chromatiales bacterium | reverse complement strand
TTACCTTTTGGCGGCAGAAGAAGCTGTCGAGAGGAATGAGCAGATCTTCCGGTTCGCGAATACCCGAAGGAATCCAGATAGTCCCGGGCAGATAGGTGAACTCCGGTTTCGGGGCAACAACGGTAATTTCGACAGCCGGGGCGGCCTTGCGCAGTTTCTGTATCGCGGTGAGCGCTGCAAAGCCGGCCCCCACGATGGTCACTCGTTTCATTCCATCACTCCCAATTGGCTGGTATTTCCGTAGTTTATGCGGTTATTTTTTGCCCATTATATCCTGCTGCTCTTGGAAAACACCCACTTCGTACCTACATTAACAGTTTCCTCATGTTTTGGGCGCACCGCCCACCAATAGTAAGGGTGAATATTCCTTGGTAAGGGGCTAATATGCCCCTGTTTATTGGAGCATCCTGGCGATAAATATATGAAAGCATTATCAATTTCAGGGTTGAGAAAGATCTATAAGAATGGTTTTGAAGCGCTGAAGGGTATTGACCTGGAGGTGCAAGAGGGCGATTTCTTTGCGCTGCTGGGCCCCAATGGCGCCGGGAAGTCCACTGCCATAGGGATTATTAGCTCGTTGGTCAACAAGAGCGAGGGCAGGGTCGAAGTCTTCGGGCATGATCTGGACAGTGACCCTGAAGGGGTGAAAGAGTGCATCGGGCTGGTGCCTCAGGAGTTCAACTTTAATCAGTTTGAGCCGGTGGTGGAGATTGTCGTCAATCAGGCCGGTTTCTACGGTATACCTCGTACCGAGGCGTTCAAACGGGCGGAGGAGAGTCTGCGTCAGCTTGATCTCTGGGAGAAGCGCCGGGTGATGGCGCGTGAACTCTCAGGCGGAATGAAGCGCCGCCTCATGATCGCCCGGGCGCTGGTGCATCGGCCAAAACTGCTGATTCTGGATGAGCCCACGGCGGGGGTCGATATCGAAATTCGCCGCTCCATGTGGGAGTTTCTGCGCGAGATAAACAAGCAGGGCACAACCATTATTCTGACCACCCATTATCTGGAAGAGGCGGAGAGTCTCTGCCGCAATATCGCCATCATCAATCACGGCACGATTGTTGAGCACTGCAGCATGGGGCATCTGCTGAATCAGCTTCATAAGGAGGCGTTTGTCCTCAATTTAAAAGAGCCTATCAATGACTTACCGGCGATAGAGGGGTATCAGTTGCAGTGTGTTGATGGGCATCTGTTGGAAGTTGAAGTGAATCGGGAGCAGAGCGTGAATGAGCTGTTCGATGAGTTGTCTCAGCGCGGTATCGAGGTGATGAGTATGCGCAATAAACAGAATCGCCTGGAGCAGCTGTTTATCGATATGGTTGAAGGTCATCGTGCAGGAGGTAGCCAGTGAACCGTCTCAGCCGCTACTGGGTTGCCTATAACACCATTCTGACCAAAGAGATTTTGCGCTTTATGCGTATCTGGATTCAGACGGTGTTGCCGCCTGCGATCACCATGGCGCTTTACTACATCATCTTCGGTACGTTGATTGGCGAACGCATTGGTGAGATGGATGGCTTTCGTTATATCGATTTTATTGTTCCCGGCCTGATTCTGATGTCGGTGATCACCAACTCCTACGCTAATGTGGTCTCATCGTTCTACAGCAGTAAGTTTCAGCAACATGTCGAGGAGCTGTTGATTGCCCCTGTACCCAACTGGATCATCCTTGCCGGTTATGTCTCTGGTGGTGTTGCGCGCGGTGTTGTGGTGGG
>JAKSCN010000325.1 GCA_022360595.1 Chromatiales bacterium | reverse complement strand
CGTTGCTAGGGAACCGTATCTACGGCTGTGACGACTGCCTGCTCGCCTGCCCTTGGAACCGTTTCGCCCAACCCACCTCAGAGGCAGACTTTAACCCCCGTAACGGGCTGGAGGGTAGTCAATTGGTCGAACTGTTTTTGTGGAGTGAAGAGGAGTTTCTGAAGCGCTTAGAAGGCTCACCCATTCGCCGTTTAGGGCATATTCGCTGGCTCAGAAATATTGCAGTAGCACTCGGTAATGCTAAAAGGACATCCGCTGTTATCGAGGCGCTAAAACAACGAACCACTCATGATAGTGAGCTGGTGCAGGAACATGTCCAGTGGGCATTGAACAGACAGAGCAGTTAAGCGCTGTTCTGTTAACACAACCCACTGATATAGCTCTATTTTCATTAAAGCTTATCCGGATTCCGCCGTTAACGTAGAGTATGGAGATTAGCGCCTTCAATCCGCACACACTCTATGCCCCCACACAGGCAAAAGATACTGCTGAGACAAATAATCAAATAAATCCTAAAAATTCAGAAGAGTCTGATTCATCACAGCAGCCCAATAAAGTTTCAAAAAGTGAGGAAAGCAACCAACAGGGTCTAACCCCAGAAGAGCAGAAGAAGGTCGAAGAGTTAAAGAAACGCGACCGGGAAGTACGCGCCCATGAACAGGCCCACTTGGCTGCGGGTGGACAATACACAACCGGTGTCAGTTACGAATACGAACGTGGTCCGGATGGCCACTCTTATGCAGTCGGTGGTGAAGTTGGTATAGACACCTCACCAGTACCCGGTGACCCTGAAGCAACACTAGAGAAAGCAGAGGTAGTTCGACGCGCCGCTTTGGCGCCCGCAGAACCTTCACCTCAAGACCGCCAAGTGGCTGCCGACGCTGCAGCCATGGCAACAGAAGCGCGTGTTGAAATCATGAAACAGCGCCAACATGGCGGCGGGGAGACAACGGAAGGAAAGCCCCTCACAAACAGTCAATCACTAGATCAACGCTTGGCGGCAACTGGTGCCATGGAATCCGCCAACGACATTGGCAATATCAATCTCTTTGCCTAAAGCACTTTTACAATTGCAAAGGGGATATCCCACTGCCCGCTCATTCGCAACTGTACTACCAACATAAAACCATAACCTCATACATAACATCTCATCCTGCACTCTCTACCCTTTCACGATAACCACAAAATTTCTCATATTAATTATCGCCAGTTCTATGCACTTTTATAATCCCTAAACTCCATAGAAGTAAAACAATCATAATAAATACCACAATTTTTTACCTGCATTAGATGCACGAAAGCATCATCAGCAACTAACTTATGCTTATTTATATAGACATGTACGAATTGCTGTATCAGGAAATATACCTCCATTAAATACATGCCTGTGAGGCGATTTACCAAACATAGATTTCAGCAGCTCAGACTTAAGAAAGGTATAAATTTTTAACACCTTTAAACTGACATAAATACTTTTCAAACACCATTAATAACAAGGTTTATATCATGGGTAATTTATTATCAAAATAATGTTTAATCGCAACAATCACCGCAATTGATAAATTTCAATGAGACTCAATCTAAAATTACCTACCATTTAACTCATCATATTATCCCTAATTAGTAGGGCGTTATTGATGCACTTATTACGCATCAAAGTTCCACGTAAGTCATAGAGTAGTATCGATGTATATATCATCAGGACTGGAACAGACTTCTATCACTTTTACCATCATGTTCATTGGCCTTACTGGCTTAATGATCATACGAAAAAGGCCTCATCAGCACCGATCAGATTTAAATATCCAACGGCGCATGAGATGCCGGTTTATTCGCTATCGAGAAGAGTCACAGCAGTGGCTGCCCTCTTCCCACAAAACAAACTCCAGGCAAACCCATAGAGTTTTTTTGTTGAGATTTTTTAGTAATAGTTGACAAGGCGACATAATGAAACAGACATTGCTTCAAGAAAAATATCCGGTTTTTTATTTGGAACTGGACAAAACGGAAACCACTTTTACAAGCGTCGATGAAATTCTTGCTTACTTAAAGGAACAAGTTGATGAGCATAAGGTAGTGCGTTATATCGCCACCTTCGACCACTACCAACATACCAAAGAGCTCGAAGAGCACATGATCGACGACAGTATTCTCGATGCAAAGAATCTAATTTTCTGCTTCGGCACTGCTCTACCAAACCCCAATGTTTTAGCGGTCAGACCCCGATCTATTGGCATAGTCGAAACAGCAACAAACTTTATTATCACATTCATGGAAGCCCCCATGCCTATTGCCAATCAGGCGATGGAAAACTGGGTCTTATCCTTACGCAATAAATAGTGACTGAGCTTATATATTCAGTCTCGGGATAGACCGTACTATGTTAAGGAGCCTCTGTTTAATATCTGGTTGAATGAGTTGATCAGAGGTTCCTTAACTATCCAAATAAAAATAGAAGGAGACTTAGTAATGAAAATAGGTGTCACAAGCCAGAACTTCAGAACCATAACCGGCCACGCCGGCAAGGCTCGCCGTTTTCTGGTTTTCTCCCCCGACGATGATGGTACACCAAAAGAGGTTGAACGTTTGGATCTACCCAAAGAGATGTCACTGCATGAGTTCCACGGTGCGGAACACCCCATTGATCAGCTCGACATACTCATCACCGCTAGCTGCGGCAACGGTTTTGTACGCCGGATGTCGTCAAAAAACATCAAGGTTGTCACAACCAGCGAACAGAGCCCTCTCCATGCAGTTACCCAACTATTGACCGGTAAATCCCTGGCGCCACCAGTACCGCACGATCATCACAAACATTGATTTTTACCTTCTACAACACTCTTCTATGTACCAAAAATAGAATCACTGTGTAGATCGTAACAGCTAGCTTTGACGTAAAGCCAAGCCATCAATAGCTGATTAAAAACATAACCTTGCTGACAAGCTCAGCACTGTAAGCCTATTGGGTTTCAACCAATGGGAAGGGATAACTTATGCTCGATCCTACAATGATTGAACTATCGCGCTGGCAGTTCGCATTAACAGCGCTCTACCATTTTCTCTTTGTTCCTCTTACTTTGGGTATCACCTGGATATTGGTGATCATGGAGTCGGTCTATGTGATGACCGGTAAAGAGATCTACCGGGATATGACTAAATTCTGGGGTAAGCTGTTCGGTATCAACTTCGCTTTGGGCGTCACAACCGGGCTCACGATGGAGTTCCAGTTTGGCACCAACTGGTCGTACTACTCCCACTATGTTGGTGATGTCTTCGGCGCACCGCTGGCAATCGAAGGTTTGATGGCCTTCTTTCTGGAATCGACCTTCGTCGGCATGTTCTTCCTCGGGTGGGAGCGACTGAGTAAACGCCAGCACCTGATGGTGACCTTTCTAACCGCGCTGGGCACCAATCTGTCAGCACTCTGGATTCTGGTAGCCAATGGATGGATGCAGAACCCGATAGGCTCCGAATTCAGTTATGAAACCATGCGTATGGAGATGACCAGCTTTGTCGATCTGGTACTGAACCCGGTTGCACAGGTCAAGTTCATCCACACCGTGGCCGCGGGATATGTTGCTGGTTCCATGTTCGTCCTGGGCATCTCGGCTTACTACATCCTCAAGGGGCGGGACCTCGGCTTTGCCAAACGCTCCTTTTCAGTCGCTGCCGGATTCGGCTTGGCCAGTATCTTGTCTGTGATCGTGCTGGGTGATGAGTCAGGCTACGAGCTGGGCGATGTGCAGAAAACCAAGTTAGCTGCGCTGGAGTCCGAGTGGGTGACCCATGAACCCCCGGCCGGTTTCACCCTGATCGGTTTCCCGGATCAGGAAGCCCAGGAGACTCACGGCGAAATAAAAATACCCTGGGCCCTTGGACTGATCGCCACCCGGTCGTTGGATGAGGAGGTAACCGGCTTAAAAGATATCATCCGCGATAACGAAGGACGTATCCGCTCCGGCATGGTGGCCTATGAATACCTGCAACGGTTACGGGCTGGTGAAACCACCGAAGATAACAAGGCCATGTTCGAGAAGCATAAACAGGATCTCGGCTATGGTCTGCTGTTGAAGGCCTATACACCCAATGTGGTCGACGCCACCGAGGAGCAGATCAAACTGGCGGCGAAAAACAGCATTCCCGAGGTGGCTCCACTGTTTTGGACCTTCCGCATCATGGTGGCCGCAGGCTTTACCCTGCTGTTCATCTTTGCCATGGCGTTCTATTACAACGCCCGTCGTGTGATTGAGAAGAAACGCTGGCTGCTCAAGCTTGCTCTCTGGTCCATTCCTCTTCCCTGGATCGCTATCGAAACCGGCTGGTTTGTCGCTGAGTTTGGCCGCCAACCCTGGGCGATCGGTGAAGTGCTCCCCACTTTTCTGGCCACCTCCAGCCTCACCACCAATGATCTGATCTTCAGTATGGTCGGCTTCATCGGTTTCTATACCTTCCTGTTGATAATCGAGATGTGGTTGATGTTCCACTTCGCCCGCAAGGGACCCAGCTCGCTGCACACAGGACGCTACCACTTTGAAAAGGCAGAGGCCTAAGGAGACCAATATGATTCTCGACTATGAAATCCTCAAGCTGATCTGGTGGCTCTTTGTCGGCGTTCTGTTGATCGGCTTTGCCATCACTGACGGCATGGACATGGGGGTAGGCAACCTGCTCCCCTTTCTCGGTAAAAACGATGATGAGCGTCGTGTCATGATCAACACCGTTGGCCCCCACTGGGACGGCAATCAGGTGTGGCTAATCACGGCTGGTGGCGCCATCTTTGCCGCATGGCCCGCAGTGTACGCCGCGGCCTTCTCCGGCTTTTACGTCGCCATGCTGCTGGTGCTGTTTGCACTGTTCTTTCGCCCGGTGGGATTCGACTACCGCAGTAAACTGGGTGACGAGCGCTGGCGCAAAGCGTGGGACTGGGGGCTGTTTGCCGGTGGCGCCATACCTTCGCTGGTGTTCGGTGTCGCCTTCGGCAACCTGATTCTGGGAGTGCCCTTCCATCTGGACGAACTACTGCGCGCCCATTACACCGGTTCATTCTTCGCCCTGCTCAATCCTTTTGCCTTGCTGGCAGGTATCGTGAGCTTTTCGCTCTTGACCATGCACGGGGGCATCTGGCTGCAAATGCGTACGGCGGGTGATATAGCCGACCGGGTCATAGACTATATCCAATGGACCGGTATTGTCGCTATGGCCGCTTTTGCCCTGGCAGGTCTGTGGCTTATGTTGGGTATCGACGGATACAGCATCATCAGTCAACCGGCTTATGACGCTCTGCCCAATCCCCTGGCCAAGACTGTAGCCATCAAGGCTGGCGCCTGGTTGCAAAACTACCACGACTATCCGCTGAGCATCACCTTTCCGCTGCTCGGTTTCGGCGGTATCGCACTGACTATCCTGCTATCAAAAGCGAACCGACCAGGCTGGGGATTTTTCACCAGCTCACTGGGCATTACCGGGGTGATTATGACAGCCGGAACATCCCTTTTCCCCTTCATCATGCCATCTAGCAGTCAACCCGGTAGCAGCCTGACGATCTGGGACGCCGCCTCCAGCCATCTCACCCTGACAGTGATGTTCTGGGCGGTGGTGATTTTCCTGCCAATCGTCATCGGTTACACAATCTGGAACTACCGCAAGATGTGGGGCAAGTTGACGGTGGAAGAGATGCAGGATCGCTTCTCCGCCTATTGAACCAACGCCATGGAGAGGCCCCTCAGCCTCTCCATGCACTCTTGTTGTTATTGATTTCTTAGGAGTTAAACAATGTGGTATTTCACCTGGATTCTCGGTGTGCTGCTCGCACTTGCCCTCGGCATCATCAACGTCATGTGGTATGAGGCCGAAGAAGGGTCAAATGAAAAATTGGAAGAGAAGTGACGCCAAGCACGTCAGCCCCTCAGCGCGGATGGCTTAAACAGCAGACGCCCCTGGCCGGTCGGTATCTGACGTTAGCGACCGGTCTCGGCGTGCTGTCTGGATGTCTGCTGATCTTTCAAGCCTGGTGTCTGGCAAAGGTGGTGGATGGCGCCGCCTTCCAAGGAGAGGCGCTGAATGAACTCATGCCCTGGCTCTGGATAATGCTGGCGCTTTTTATCGCGCGCGCGGCTCTGGCCTGGGCCTCGGAACAGACCGCCTTTTGCGGGGCCGCTCAGATCAAGGTTGAGGTTCGCGACCGTCTGGTCAAAAAAATCCAGGCGCTGGGGCCGGTATTTCTCAGTAGTGAGCATAGCGGTGAACTGGCCAACACCCTGAGCGATGGCGTAGAAGCGCTCGAAGCCTACTATGCACGTTTTGTCCCCGCCATATCACTGATGGCGCTGGTGCCACTATCAATTCTGGCATTTGTTTTTCCTACAGACCTAACCTCTGCGCTGGTGATGCTGTTCACCGCCCCACTTATTCCTCTATTCATGATACTGATTGGAAAAGGGGCTGAGCGTCTTAATCAGCGTCAATGGAAAAAACTGGCGCGCATGAGCGCTCACTTTCTCGATGTCATCCAAGGGCTGACCAATCTCAAGCTATTCAATGCCAGTCGCAGAGAGGCGGCAGTAATTGCCCGGATCTCCGACGAATACCGCCGCAGCACGCTCTCCGTTCTACGCATCGCCTTCCTCTCATCATTTGCCCTGGAGTTCTTCTCCACCATCAGTATCGCCATCGTAGCGGTGTTGATCGGTTTTCGGCTCTATTGGGGAGAACTCGATTTTTTTCTTGGCTTCTTCGTGCTGCTGCTGGCCCCTGAGTTCTATCTGCCTCTGCGCAACATGGGCACCCACTACCATGCCCGCATGGAGGCCATAGGCGCTGCGGAACGCATCGTCGAGATCCTGGAAACAACAGTTCCAGAAACGCCGACGATCACCTCAAAACCACCCACCGGACCTCTGGAGATTAGATTTGAGCATGTATCCTACAGCTATGAACCGGGCAGACCGGCGTTGATCAACGCCAGTTTCACTATTCGCCCTGAAGAGCGATTCGCCTTGATCGGCCCCAGTGGTAGCGGCAAATCCACCATCATCAACTTGCTGCTCGGGTTTATCCGCCCCGACAGCGGCAGCATCATGCTCAACGGCGTGGATCTGGACACCCTCTCCCCTGAAGCGTGGCGCAGCCTGATCGCCTGGGTGCCCCAGCACCCACGACTCTTTCATGGCACTCTGATTGACAACATTCGACTCTCCAAGCCCGATGCAACAATGAGTGAGGTACGTCGCGCCGCCAATATGGCCCATGCCGACAAGTTCATCATGGAGTTGCCCGATGCCTACCAAACTCGGGTCGGCGAGCGTGGTCAGGGGCTCTCCGGGGGGCAGATCCAACGTATCGCACTGGCCCGGGCATTTCTCAAAGATGCCCCACTGGTGTTGTTGGATGAGGCAACCGCCAATCTGGACCTGGAGAGCGAACGGCTGGTACAGGCCGGTATTAATAAACTGGCGAAGGGGCGAACCTTGATCACCATAGCCCACCGTCTGCAGACAATACGCGACGCCGACCGTATTCTGGTGATGGAGAGTGGCAGGCCTATCGAGTCGGGCAATCATCAACAGCTCATCAACAACAGTGAAGGCTTCTACAGCCGTTTCATCTCAATCCATGACGGGGCTGACACTCCTCCAAGGAGTAGCAGATGAAAGATCTGCTGCGCCTGCTGAAACTGTTCCGCCCTTACATCGGCTGGATGCTGCTCGGCATCCTGGCATCCCTGCTAACCCTGCTGGCCAACGTCGGGCTGATGGCTATGTCGGGCTGGTTTATCTCCGCCATGGCTGCAGCCGGTGTGGCTGGCGTCACCATGAACTACTTCACACCGGCAGCCATCATCAGGGCCTGCGCCATCGTCCGCACCACAGGGCGCTATGGCGAACGACTGCTGACACACGAAGCCACATTCCGCCTTCTGGCGCATTTGCGTAGTTGGTTCTATGCCCATCTCGAACCTCTCGCTCCAGCCCGTCTGCAGCACTACCATAGCGGCGACCTGCTAAGCCGCATTCGCGCCGACATTGATACCCTGGACAATCTCTATTTGCGTATTCTGGCGCCTGTCTCCGTCGCAATACCGGCAGCAGTTATCTTTGTACTGTTTCTCTATCTGCATCACCCGCTGTTAGCGTTGATTGAACTGACCTTCTTCCTGCTTGCCGGATTTCTCGTTCCCTGGTTGGTGATGCACGCCGGGAAACAGCCAGGCCAACGCAGCGTTGAACTGACCGCCGAGATGCGAGCCAGTGCGGTGGACACGGCTCAGGGGCTCGGTGAACTGCTGGTCTATGGCGCTGCAGCGCGACAGGCTGCTCACATCAACCAGCTCAGCCGTGAACTGGTAGTATCCCAGCAGAGGCTGAGCCACCTTACAGGCCTCTCCCAGGGAGCGGTGAGTTTCTGCGCCAATGTTGCCATGTGGCTGATGGTGCTCACACTGATTCCCAAGGTTGCCGCAGGCACCACCCCACCTGCAGACCTTGCTATGCTGGCCCTCTTT
>JAKSCN010000500.1 GCA_022360595.1 Chromatiales bacterium | reverse complement strand
TCATGGGTGGATTGAGAAATGCATTGGCCGTTGGGGTGGCCAGCATCTCGTGCATGGAGCTGGCAGAGCCCGCTTGTGCTTGGGCCGCCAGCTTGTCGCTTAACTTCTCGTTATAGAAGCTGGCGAAGGCCTGATTGTCTCGCGCTAGATCAAGGAATAGCTTGGCCGGTAGCAGGTAGGTAACCACCTCCTCTTCCACCACAAAGCTGCTGTTGGCCTGACCGTCAAACAGCGCCATGGCGTCAAAGTTGTCTTGGGTGGTGTAGTAAGAGACGGTTTCGCCATCGCGCGTTTCGTGTACCAGGCCCTTGATCAGAATGAAGAGATAACTGGGTGACTCGCCTTCACGGATCAGCACTTCACCTTTGTTGTAGTAAGCAATATCCAGTGCGCTGGTGAGTTTCTTCTGCTCGCTCTCATCGAGCCGGTTGAAGGGGGCGTTACTGAGGTCAAATAGTTCTGGCATGAATCTTCAGCCTGTACTGCGCGGTCGTAAGAAATCTATGGATCGATGCTGTCGCCTATGAGAACAACATGGATGCAGAGACTCCTGTTCAGAGAGTGTTGTTCTGGAAGTGAGGCAGCTCCCCCGAAGAAGGTAACACCTCTTCGAGGGAGTGCAATGTCTCAGGTCAAGATGACGTACTGCTTAGTGAGCAGCCGCGCCTTCGGCACCGAGACCGGTCTGAGAGCGAACCTCCTGGTTCTCAAACAGCAGTGCTTCCTTCTTCGCCTGCGCACTCTTATCCATCTTGGAGATAGCCCAGATAGCGAAGAATGCCGTGGTCATGGAGAACAGCGCTGGGTGTTTATAAGGGAAGATCGCCTCTTCAAAACCGAAGATGCTGACCCAGATGGTTGGGCTGAGCACAACCAGTGCCAGGGCGGTGAACAGACCGATAAAGCCGCCGTAGAAGGCTCCTTTAGTGGTCAGGCCGCGCCAGTACATGGAGAGGATCAGAACCGGGAAGTTGGCTGAACCGGCAATACCGAAGGCCAAGCCGACCATGAAGGCGATGTTCTGCTTCTCAAACAGAATACCCAAGATGATCGCAGTCATGCCCAGACCCAGGGTGGCCAGGCGGGAGACCTTGATCTCTTCCTGCTCAGTCGCTTTGCCCTTTTTGAAAACGCTGGCGTAGAGGTCGTGGGAGATGGCTGATGCGCCAGCCAGTGCCAGACCGGATACTACCGCCAGAATCGTGGCGAAGGCGACTGCTGAGATAAAGCCGAGGAACAGGTCGCCACCTACCGCTTTGGAGAGGTGCATGGCTGCCATGTTGTTACCACCGATCAACTTGCCGTCAGCCGTCAGGAACTGTGAGTCAGTACCGACGATCACGATTGCAGAAAGGCCGATGATGCAGACCACCATAAAGAAGTAGCCCACAAAACCGGTGGCAAAGAAGACTGACTTACGCGCCTCTTTAGCATCGGTTACGGTGAAGAAACGCATCAGAATGTGTGGCAGACCCGCGGTACCGAACATCAGCGCCATACCGAGAGAGATGGCAGAGATAGGATCGGCCAGCAGACCACCCGGGGCCATCAGCTTGATGCCGTCATCGTGTACTTCAACTGCTTTGGTGGCCAGCGTTTCCAGGTTGAAACCGAACTGGCTCATCGCCAGCAGAGCCATCATAGTACCGCCGCCGAGCAGCAGGCAGGCCTTGATGATCTGTACCCAGGTGGTAGCGATCATGCCGCCGAAGGTAACGTAGATCATCATCATGATGCCGACCAAAAAGACCGCATAGGCGTAGTCCAGACCAAACAGCAACTGGATCAGCTTACCGGCGCCAACCATCTGTGCGATCAAATAAAGTACAACCACCGCCAGGGCGCCGGAAGCGGCCAGGGTGCGGATGGGGGTCTGCTCCAGACGAAAAGAGACAATATCCGCAAAGGTGTATTTACCCAGGTTACGCAGGCGTTCGGCCATCATAAAGAGGATGATCGGCCAACCGACCAGAAAGCCGATGGTATAGATAAAACCGTCGTACCCCTTGGCGAATACCAGGCCGGAAACCCCGAGCAGTGTGGCGGCGGACATGTAGTCCCCTGCGATTGCCAAACCGTTCTGAAACCCGGTGATACCGCCACCAGCGGTGTAGAAGTCCTTAGCGGACTTGGTGCGGCGAGCCGCCCAGTAGGTGATACCCAATGTCGCAACAACGAACAGCAAGAACATCACGATTGCCGATACGTTGACCGGCTGCTTTTCAACCTCACCCTCAATGGCGCCGCCGGCAATGGCGGTATTGGCGACCAACAGGCCCAATACCAACAGACCGGAGAGGGCGCTTAACATGCGTGAAAACTTCATTTGCCCGCGTCCTCCAGAATCTTCTCGTTGATGGTGTCGAACTCTTTATTGGCTCGGCGTACGTAAATGCCGGTCATCACCCAAGCGAAAACCAGAATTGTAGCGCCAATTGGTACGCCGACGGTGAGGGTTGAACCCTCGGACAGCGGTTGCGCCAAAAACTCCGGTGCAAAACCCACCACCAAAACAAAGCCGTAATAAACGACCAGTATGATGATGGACAGGAGGTAGGCAAACTTGGATCTCGTCTGTGACAATTGTATATAGTTCGGATCTTGCTTAATCCGTTCATATAGTTGTTCTGACATTGGCTTAATTACCTAAATGTTTTTAAAAATACCTAATTGCTCACGCTAATCAGAGTAGAAATTAGCGAGTAAATGGTGACATTGAACACGCCTGATGCTGCAACGCACCAACTCGCCATATTACATTTTGTCAGACTCTAATGCATTGAATAATTGAGTAATATCAATAGAAAAAAATAATTTTTATGTGTGAATGAGCGTGCTAAATGATGCGTTTGGTGTAAAGATATTTGCAATAATTGCCTAACCATAAGTTTTGCTGGGAAATTTTCTTTTCTACGAGTGGCCTTGCAAGATAAGGTGGCCTTTTCATACGAGATAAGGGGAGAGGATATTTGGATTGGGTAAATTGCTTCAATCAGCAGTTAGAAGATGCCCTTTGAGGTTTATATATGGCTGAATCCATGCTCTAATCAGCCTCGCAGACAGTCAATGGTCTGTAACAAGGTATTAGCCAGCTAGGTTGAGCACGACCTCCCCAACTGCTACTTTGCTCTACCCAGCCAGCCATATTTACTTCGCTTTATCAGCCACCTATAGCCGAAGCACAACGCAGTCAATAGGGCTGCCGCTAGCGGCTGTTAAATCTACATGCAAAGGTAATTCAAGTGATGGACTTAAAAATGCTGTCGACAGTATTTCTGACCGTATTTATTGCTGAACTGGGAGACAAAACCCAGCTCGCCACGTTACTGTTTGCATCGGATCGAGAAGTAAACCCCATGGTGGTATTTGTCGGCGCATCGCTGGCACTGATCGCAGCCTCGGCAATTGGGGTATTGGCGGGCAGCGCGCTTGCCCATTATGTGAGCGGAAAAATTCTACACTATATTGCCGGCGTAGGATTTATTTTAATTGGGGCTTATACCTTGTATAGCGCGAGTTGAGGGACAAGCAGGCGGGAGGCATGTAAATATCAGCCAGGATGTCCTCGTCATCCGGGGAACTGAGTGTTGTTACCTGATAAGAATAAGGAATTGTAAGTGCCAAAAGTCGATAGTAGCCATCTCGAATACAAGCGGATTGGTAGTGGCGGGGCAAACGTAGTCTTCCTAAATGGCTTTAGAATGAATTTTGAAAGCTGGGATAAGGTCTATCCTGAAGTCGCTACTAACCACAATGTACTGCTTTTCAACAGACGAGGTGTTGGTTCATCACCCAAAGCGACAGTTGTGCAAACCGGTCACGGGATTGTTGAAGAAATTCGTGCGCTGCTGTCAAGGCTCGCATTGGATCCACCATACCTATTTGTTGGTCATTCGTTAGGTGGCATTTTCGCTAACTTGTATGCCCGTCTTTATCCTGATGAAGTATTGGGTGTGGTTTTCGTTGATGCTCCTCATCCTTTGGAAATAGCAGAGCAGAAAAAACATAAGCCGCCTCTTATTGTGCGGACCCTTAATGAGGGCGTTAAAGCTATTGAAAAACTGTTTGATAAATTCAAGTACTCTGAAGACGAGTGCATTGAACAATCAGTTTTTCAAATCCAAAATGCGGCTTCTTTCCCCAATGTGCCCGTTGCTGTTGTATCAGGCACAAAAAAGATGCCCTTTGTGCCGGAGACGGCATTTGAAGTGCATCAGCATTACCAAACAAAACTGCTCGACTTATCTTCTCACTCAAAACGCTATCTTTGTGAAAATAGCGGCCATTTTCCACAAATCACAGAGCCTGACAAAGTGGCTTTAGCTATACTGGCTACCCTAAGTGACGCGCTAAGGAGCCACTGATCAATTCGTGAGCTTCCTTCAGTAGTTAGTAACCAGATTTGGTAGTGAACATAAACTATCAATTGAAACGGTGCTGACAATCTTGGCTTGAAGCGTTACGTACCTGAGAAGAGGTAAATGCTGCTGAAGGCTGTTAAGGCTATTTTATAGGGAGGGGATAATGGCTTTTTCTATTCAACGATATTCAATCAGGATGATGATTATCGCCTTGATATTTTCCGTTGCGTTTGGTGCCCAATCGCACGCATCACAGCCGTTAACGGGCCTCAAACAGAGGGGAGATGCTACTGGAGAGAAGATGCTGATCGAGCGGTCCCAGACCGCGAAAGGGGCGGCGCGACTGCACAAGGGCATTGATGTTTCCGGGCATAGTGGCACGGTTGATTGGGCGGCTTTGATGGCTAAGGGCTACTCCTTTGCGTTTGTTAAAGCGACAGAAGGCGTTGATTTAGAGGACTCTTCATTTGATGATCACTGGCTTGCCATGAAACAAGCGGGGATTATTCGCGGAGCCTACCATTTCTATGTCACTGAGGATGATCCCCATGAGCAGGCTCAGTTCTTTATCGATACCGTTGTGCTTGATCCTGGTGATCTGGCGCCTGTGGTGGATATTGAACTGATTGGTCATGGTAAAAAGCCTGGGTTGTCGCAGAGATTCAAGACATGGCTTGATCTCATTGAAAAGCGCTACGGAGTGAAGCCTATAATTTATACAACAGCAAAATTTTGGAACGAACACCTAAGCAGTGAGTTTGGCGGCTATCCGTTGTGGATAGCTGAATATGAGGTTGAAAAGCCTTCTCTTCCAAATGGCTGGTCTACTTGGCATCTGTGGCAATGGAAAGGGGATGCTAATGTGCCAGGGGTGGAGAAGGGCGCCGACCTAAACCGTTCCAATAATAACGGGGTGGATCTCTTAGAGCTGATAATTCCACATTGACCCCCTTTGAGCCTCTGGAGTCAGCTACTATTTCTAGTAGCTGACAAGTTCAGGGGAGGTTTGGTTGGACAAACTAACCGACCGTAGGCTATGCAGTGGCAATCAAATTTCTGTTAACAGACCCTGGCGTCGCTTAACCGGCACCATCCAAAGGAGTGATGATGAGAAAGCTAATTCTACTGACTGTTTCACACACATTTTTTGCCTTGGCGGGTTTTGTTCTTGGTGTTTATACCTTGCCAATTCTTACTGCACCTAGTGCACCGTCTGCAGAGGCAATGGCCGTTGCGGTCGAGAAAGCCGAGTACAAGGGGCAGTTCAGGCGTGATCTCAAAGGCAGCGACTTTCTGCATTGGGGAGAGGGGACAATTTCGATTGGAAAAGAGTACATTTCTCTGAAAGGTGAGATTGCCCCGGGCCCGGACTACAAACTCTATTTATCGCCTGAGTTTGTCGAGTCAGAGGAAGATTTTAACCGACTAAAGTCAAGAATGGTTCAGGTTGGGGATGTTAAGACCTTCGAGAATTTCATCGTTTCTGTACCGAAATCGGTCGATATAAGCGCATACAATACGGTTATTGTGTGGTGTGAATCGTTCGGAGAGTTCATAACAGCCGCCAACTATAGGCAGTGATTCTGTCGTGTACTATAAAGCTATTTTATTGGAAGTGAGTGGCGTGGACCGGGAAGAGCGGTTCGAATGAATTAGCTGAGGTTTTTTAAAGGAGATTTAGCCCAAGATCTCGTGTACACGCTGATATTCCGACAAATTGGGAGGGCTGTTTCTGCCTGTTTTTTCGTCTTCTTTTAGAGGTAAGAAACGGTATTCCCGCATTATTCAAGAGGTTGTTTGTTTCGTAATTTCTTCTACATAACACTCGTTGAACCAAACTTTCCGTGGTTGATCAGAACAGGTATACAAATCAACACTGAGGGTAAAGAGAATGCCTAGGAATCCTCCTGAAGGTATGCCAAGAGTTATTCCTTATCTTTTCTATAACGATGTGGCAGGCGCTGTCCAATGGTTGGAAGACAAGTTCGGTTTCAAAAAACGCTTTGAAATGCCAGGGCCGGATGGCTCCATCATGCATGCGGATATGACCATGGATGATGGTGTGATTATGATGGGGCGTGCTTCTGAGGAGGCGGAGTCAAAGAGCCCGAGTGAATTGGCGGCGGTTCACCAAAGCCTGTACGTTTATGTAGCCGATGTAGATGCTCATTTCGAACATGCGAACAAAGCTGGCGCACAAATTGTATTGGAGCCTGAGGATATGTTTTGGGGGGACCGCATGTATGCCGCGAAAGACCTTGAGGGGCATCACTGGAGTTTTGCCCAGCATATCAAGGATGTGGCGCCTGAAGATATGAAGCCGCCCGGCATGTGAGTTGTAGAATGACTACGAAGGTCGATCAACGTCCGTCCGTGTGGGTGGGGCATATCATGTTGAACACCAATCGGCTGGCCCAATCTGCTGCTTTCATGCAGCAGATTGGGATGCGTCTCATTGCTCAAGGTGAGGACTATGCCGTTTTTGAATTGCGTGGTGGCACCCACTTGGTTCTTGCTGTAGAAGATACCTTTACGCCGGGTGAGGCTCCTTTTGATTTGATGGTGGATGATCTTGCAGCAACTCATGCCCATTTCACTGCTTTGGGCTTAAAGCCTTCCGTTATTGAGGAAGGTAACATCCACTCTTACTTTACTGTTCTAGAGCCAGCGGGTAATTGTATTCGATTCAACTCTTCTCATGTGAGCGATCTTCCGGTGTAAGAGGGAGTTGTAAGAGTCGATCTGCTTAACCGATAGCAGAGGAGGGCCGAGATGGACAGTCAATCATGGATTGAGCATGCTGATCTACTGAGTCTCTTTCCGTCCCATGTATGGACCTTTGATCTCACCGCGGAGGAGAGAGAGAAGATTGCCCATGAGATAACCCCTGAGCTTGAAGCGATTCGCCCGGTTTTTTCTGAAAATAGAACAGGCGTGGGTTGGCAGTCCCCACAGGATCTTCATCGGCGTGAGTCCTTGACCACGTTGGTCAGCATTATTGATGACAGCACGAGAAGTATCCTCCGGTTTTTAAAAATTGGCTATGATGCCTTTGAAATCACCGGATGCTGGGCCAATATCAACAGCCCCGGTTGTTCCCACCGAATGCATAGCCACCCGAATAACTTCCTTAGCGGTGCCTACTATCTGCAGACCCAAGCCGGAGCTGACACTATCAACTTCCACGACCCCCGGATTCAGGCCGCTGTTATTCGTCCTCCTGTCACTGAGCTGACGGGCTCCAATACTGATCAGGTTGTGGTTAAGGTGAAGGATGGTATGTTGCTTCTTTTCCCGGCCTATCTGCAGCACTCTGTTGACGCCAACACTAGTGACAGGGAGCGTATCAGTATCAGTTTCAATATTATGTTCTCATCATTTACAGAGAATCTAAGTAAGCCCTTGTGGTCAGGGGGAGTATAACTCGTTCGGTATACATGATGGCACGCTGGTTTATGATTGCAGGAGGGGTACTCTTCACTGTGGGGGCAGTGCTCTATTTTGCCCCCAGTTTGCTTAGCTGGTTTGGAAAACTACCTGGTGATATCAATATCGAGTCGGAGCGTGGGAGAATCTTCATTCCCATCACCTCCATGGTTGTTGTCAGTATAGTAGTGACAATACTGCTTAGCCTGTTCAGGAGGTAGATCAAAGGAGAAGTGAAGCCGTAGGTGCTATTGGGAAGGATTGATAAATAGCTCTAACCTGATACTGCTTAACAGGACTGTAGCGACAAGATGGAACAATCAAAGATAATTTGTTGCAAGGGCGTTTGCCGTTTTTTCCCGCGAGAGGCCGCTGTTACGCCCACCATCTGCAACTATGCATTGTTGTTTCTCTAGCCGATCCGCTTATGGCACAACTCTCTGTTTAGATTACTCAACCGTAATGGTGATTCGCTTGGATACCACTGGCGGGCTGTGGGGGATGTGGCTCTGGTCACCCAACAACAGTTGGAGTGTATGCTCACCGGGAGGTAGAGTAATTTGTACTTCGGTCTGACCACCGCCAAAATGTTTGTGGTTATCATCAGTCGGCACAGGCTTATCAAGGGGCGGTAGCTGCCCCACGTCGATGAGAAGATGGTGATGGCCGGTATTCTCTCTATCTATACCCACTGGGGCCACACCCATGCCCCGTAATCCAAATCTTACCTCTACCGGGTTGGAGACAACTTCACCGTGCAGCGGAGAGATAATATAGAGCGTTGCACCCGGGGGAGAGGGTGTGCGCCCGTGTGCCGCAACAGCAACGAGCAGGGTAATGAGTAGTGTTGAGAAAATGAGAGGGGTCCGCATGATATTTTCCTCCATGGATTTTTTAGTTTGACGACCGAAAGCTCTCAACTTACCCCTATAAGTACAGCATATCCTGATCGGTTATAACCATGGGTTTTTTATGTGCATTTGGCTAGGGCCTGTTAACACTCATTTAATCGTCACAGTTGAACCTAAAAAAGCACCAATCAAGGCACGAGGATCGCAGTTTGCTTGTTCCAAATAGGGGACGATTAAATGAGTGTTAACAAGCCCTGGAAGAAATTGAACCATTTACCCTCGGTGAAAGCCCAATAAAGTGATATCGCTCTTGAGGATACGTGAGGTAGAGCATGAAAACTGATCTCTATCGTCGCCGGTTGATGGCCGCAAGTGTGGCTGGAGCCACTATGGTAATGCTGCCTGTGGGATTGAGAGGGGCGGCAAAGCTGTTGGCAACGCCAAGGCAGACGAGTGGGCCCTTTTATCCCGTGGAACTGCCGTTGGATGATGATAATGACCTGGTGCAGTTTGGTCATTCCACCAGTCTTGCAAAAGGGGAGATCACGCATCTAACGGGGGAGGTGGTGGATGTCTATGGCCACCCTGTCTCCAACGCTCGTGTGGAGATCTGGCAGTGTGATGCGCATGGCCGGTATCACCACCCACGGGATCGCAGGGGGAGGGCGGCAGACCCCAACTTTCAGGGACACGGCAGTTTCCAGACAGGAGATGATGGGAGATACCGATTCCGCACCATTCGGCCGATACCTTACCCTGGTCGAACCCCCCATATTCATTTTGCGGTCAGTGGGCCGGACTTTGAGCCCTTGGTAACCCAGATGTACGTGGCTGGTGAACCGTTGAATGAGTCGGATTTTGTTCTTAACAGTATTCGTGATACCGCGCTGAAAGAGAGCCTTATTGTCGATCTGCTGCCGGCTGGGGTGGCCGGAGAGTGGACGGGACATTTTCGTATTGTTTTAGCGGCAGATGGACGTTTTCAGGCGGTTTGATTTACTAGGGCCTGTTAACACTAATTTGATTGCCACTGTTGAGCCTAAAAAAGCACCACTCGGCGTTGCTCGTCACTCATTTGGAGCGACCAAACTACATTCCTCGCGCCTTGATTGGTGCTTTTTTAGGCTCAACCCCCTTTTCTAAATATATGAGAGGCCAGGCCATTTTTTCGCCCAGCGGCGTTATCAGTCGCTTATGTAGACTCACTACACGACGCTCCTTCTGCCTTGCTGGACAAAAAATGGCC
>JAKSCN010000234.1 GCA_022360595.1 Chromatiales bacterium | reverse complement strand
GTCACTGTTGAGCCTAAAAAAGCACCAATCAAGGCACGAGGAGCGCAGTTTGGTCGTTCCAAATAAGCGGCGAGTAACGCCGAGTGGTGCTTTTTTAGGCTCAACCCCTCTTTCCTAAATAATATGGGGGCCAGGCCATTTTTTTGTCCAGCGGCGTTATCAGTCGCTTATGTAGGCTCACTACACAGTGCTCCTTCTGCCTTGCTGAACAAAAAATGGCTTTGGCAGTGATAATCAAATTAGTGTTAACAGGCCCTAGGAAAAAAGATTTTAAAGCCAAAGTGATAACGTGACGATACTGTAGTAAGGATGACCTCAAAAAGGACTAGACATGGTCGAACATACGATCGAGCCGGATCTCGATGCGGTTAATCTAGGAAGGCTTAAGAAACAGCGTGATTCGTTGTTGAAAATGCATGAAAGCCTGCTGTTGCAGGCCCAGCGCGCATTGCACAACAGTGTGCCTTTGCCAGCGCCCTCAGTCGCTTCTCCTGAAGAGATTATGTGCCAGTTGAAGGAGGCGCGCGAGCTGATTACGCGGCAGGAGCAGCGTATTCAGGAGCTACTGGATCTGCAGCAGAACTACGATGCGCTCAAACGTGATCATCAGGTGCTGGAGGAGACGAATGGTCGCCTGATGGCCTTTTTGATGCGCCAGGAAGAGCAGTTGAATGAGCAGAATGAGATTCAGAAGGTCTTGGAGGCTCAGCAGGATACGCTGGCGAAAAGCAAAAGGCGCATTCATGAGCTGGAAAACAAGAATAAGTCATATCTGCACCGCTTATCCTCGCTGGAAGATGACAATCGTAGACTCAAGGATAAGCTGGTAGCGCTGCGCAAACAGCTAAAGCCACTGCTGGCTCAACAGGAGAAGAATCGCCAGGACTTGAGTCGCTTACGCAGTATGTTGCGTAAGAAAGAGATGGACCTGATCGAGGCGCATCAAGCTTACGAGGATATGAGTATGGAATATGAGGCGATGTATAAAAATTCCCTGGAAACTAACCGCCGTTAACTGATTCGGAACAATGCTCACTGTGTATCGAGTGAATACCTATTATCAATTGAGCGTCTCATAACCTATCTGCCAGAGAAAAGCTCCTCAACTTCTGTAATACGCCTCAGAGTGTCTTCGAAAGGGAGGGATGGCGTGAAATGCCGGCTTTACATATCTCAAATCAACGAGGTGAGTCTCAGCCCGCATACTATGAAGATACCCAGGAATTTTTTTCGAAGTTAACGGGGCTGCAGTGGTTGTGGGCCTCCATGCCTTATGAGTAACGGGCTATCCATTAATCCTATGTTCCTCAAGCAGGTTCCGACAAAAAGCGCTCTTTTCCCTGAGTCAATTTGTACCAGACTGTATATACCGCAGGTAAGAAGAGCAGGGTCAGTACTGTGGCCACCAACAGACCACCCATAATGGCAATCGCCATCGGGCCGAAGAAGACGCTCTCTGATAGTGGAATCATCGCCAGTATGGCGGCCAGGGCTGTAAGCATGATCGGGCGAAAGCGGCGCACGGCCGCTTCTATGACCGCTTCACGTGGGATCATGCCTTCATGAATATTGCGGTCGATCTGGTCAACCAGAATTACTGAGTTACGCATAATCATTCCTGACAGCGCAATGGTGCCCAACATAGCGACGAAGCCGAACGGTTTATCAAACAGCAGTAAAAACAGCGCTACGCCGATAATTCCAAAAGGGGCTGTAAGCACCACCATGACGACACGTTGAAAACTCTGCAGTTGGATCATCAAAACGGTCAGCATCACAACGATGAAGAGGGGAAAGCCTGCACCGATCGATTTATTGCCCTTGGCGCTCTCCTCAACCGCGCCGCCGGTCTCCAGACGATAACCCAGCGGGAGGCTGGCGCGTATATCACCAAGGCGTGACTCTACTTCAGTCGTGACCGTCGGCGCCTGAATTTTACTGTAGATGTCACCCCGGATAGTGATGGTTGGTGTCCGGTTGCGGTGCCAGATAACGCCTTCCTCCTGGTTGCTGCTAATGTGGGCGATTTGCCCCAGGGGGACTGTACCGCCGGATGCCGTCGGAACGTTGAGTGACTGCAATAGGGAGATGTGATCGCGCTCTTCAGTACCGCGAATGGTAATAGGTATAGTCTGATCTTTTTCGCGGAATTCACCCACGTTGGCACCGTTGATCATACCGCTCAGAATACGATTGAGTGTGGTTTGGGTAATGCCCAGGCTGACGGCCTTCTCGGTATCGACCTCCAACTGAATGGCCTTGCTCATCTCATTCCAGTCGAAGTTGACGTTGCGCAGATGGGGGTTGCCTCGCATGACATCCGCCACCTGTTCAGCTAAGTCACGCAATACCCAAAGGTCATCGCCGGAGACACGAAACTGCACCGGGTAGCCGACCGGTGGGCCATTCTCTAAACGAATAACACGCCCACGCAGGTGTGAGAACGCTGCGCTGTCCATCAGCTTGATCAGTTTTAGTCGCAAGGCCTCGCGATCAGGAATGCCTTTTGTCGTAATTACAAACTGTGCGAAGCTGATATCGGGTAGCTGCTGATCCAGCGGCAGGTAGAAGCGGGGAGAGCCGTTCCCGACATAGCTGGCGTAGTTATCGATATGTCCAAGCTGACTGTCGAGAAACTTCTCCAGCTTTACGACATCTCGCTTGGTTGCTTGCAGCGATGAACCTTCAGGCAGTTTCAGATCAACAATCAGCTCCGGGCGTGTGGCGTCTGGAAAAAACTGTTGTTGAACAAATTGAAACAGATAGATTGATCCGCCGAAGGTGACAAGGGTTAACACAATGACCAGCGCAGGCCGGCGGACGCAACCTTCTATCAACTTACGAAAGGCGCTGTAGAAGCGTTCAGCCAGGCGATGCTGAGCGGCTCCCAGTTTACCGAACAGGCCCTTGGGTTTTTCATCAGTGTCGTGATGGAGGCCTTTTTCCGGAATCAGGCGATAGCCAAGGTAGGGAACAACGATCACCGCCGCAAACCAGGAGATGATCAGCGCAATGGTGACCACCTGGAAAATGGAGCGGGTATACTCACCCACAGAAGATGCGGCAGTGGCAATCGGCAGAAAGCCTGCTGCAGTGACAAAGGTACCGGTGAGCATTGGGAAGGCGGTAGTCTTGTACGCAAAACTGGCGGCTTTTATGCGGTCCCAACCCTCTTCGAGTTTTACTGACATCATTTCAATGGCGATGATGGCGTCATCCACCAGCAGTCCCAAGGCGAGAATCAGTGAACCGAGGGAGATCTTGTGCAGCCCGATGTCAAACAGATGCATGACAAAGAAGGTGACGGCCAATACCAGTGGAATGGAGAGTGCGACGACGGTGCCGGCCCGCAGGCCCAGGCTGAAGAAACTGACTGCCAGGACAATCACCACCGCCTCGGCCACGACTTTCAGAAACTCTCGCACGGAGTTTTTTACTGCGCGTGGCTGATCGTTGACCCGGCTTAGGGACATACCAACAGGGAGTTTCTGTTCGATGCGCAGCAGGGCATCATCCAGTGATTTTCCCAGCTTGATAATATCGCCGCCCGCGCGCATGGAGACGCCGATCCCCAGGGCTGGGTTGCCCATATAGCGCATGCTGTCGTCTTCAGGGTCAGCATAACCGTAATGAATGTTGGCCACTTCACTTAAGCGCAGTGTGTCAGCGCCGATTTTTATCGGCAGACTGCGCAGGTCATCGATGTCCTCAAAGCGGCCGTCCGGGCGTACGAAAATACGGTCATCGCCAGTGTGAAAGCTGCCCACACGGGTCACTTGGTTTTGTGCACTCAATGTGTCGATCAGTTGTTGGATACCGAAGCCGAGATTGGCCAGCTTCTGATTGCTGATCTCGATATAGACCCGCTCCTCCTGTTCACCGATCAGCAATACTTTGGCAACATCGGGCACCCGCAGTAGCTCTTTGCGGATGGCATCAGCGGTATCGCGCAACTGCGCCATGCTGAAGCCGTCACCGTTCAGCGCAAAGATATTACCGTAGGTTTCACCGAATTCGTCGTTGAACAGTGGGCCTTGTACCCCTGCCGGCAGAGTATGAGCTATGTCTTGTACACGTTTGCGGATCTGATAAAACATATCCGGCATATCTTTGGACGGTGTACTGTCCTTTGCCACTACAAACATGTTGGCTTGGCCGGCGCGGGAGAAGCTGCGTACATAATCGACATGGGGTGATTCCAAAATCACCTTCTCTATGCGGTCGACCACCTGCTGCTCGATATCTGTGGCCGATGCGCCGGGCCAGGCGGCCTGCACCAGCATCACTTTAAATGTAAAGGGGGGATCTTCCGACTGTCCCAGCTTGTTGTAGCCAAACACCCCCAGAGCCAGCGTCAGCACCATGATGTAGAGCACAAAATTTCGGTGCTCCAGGGCCCACTCAGATAAATTGAAATGTCTCATCAATGGATTCCGCTACGGTAAGTTGGGCAGGTCGTGGTGGGCTTTGCCGGTGTAGGCTACCGGTTGAATGGTTTGCCCTGGATGCAATCGGTTAACACCGGCTGCCACAATGCGCAGCCCCTTCTTAAGACCGGATACCAGGATGCCATTCTCCAGATAGCGCTCCAGTTTGATACGCTGCAACCTGACCTGTTTATCATCCGTGACAATCCACACGGCCGGCCGCTTGTCTTGCTGAAACAGAGCCGTGGCGGGCAGCCAGGTGAGCTGGTGGTCGTTTTTTGTTTTGAACAACACCTTGGCTGTCATGCCCAATTTAAGTCCGGCGCTTGAGTTGAGCAGGCTCACCTTGATTAACCAGGTTCGATTGTCATCCGCGGCGGGAGCGATATCGCGAATTTCACCAGGCAAGGTGGCCTCCTTATCAGCCCAGAGTGATACTTGTACGGACTGGCCCGGTTGCAGATCCTTGACTGCCTGTTCGCCGACCCGGATGTGTACTTCGTATTCCCCTTCCTGGGCGATATGGATTACCGGTTGGCCGGCGCTGATCACTTGTCCGGCCTCGATTTCGATTTTGGTCACCACACCAGCGGTATCACTTTTGAGATTGCTGTAACCCGATTGATTCCTGGCCAGGTTGAGTTGGGCTTCGGCGGACTTGACCTGGGACTGGGCGGCTCGATAGCGGTTGCGCTGGTTGTCTACCGCTGTCTGGCTGATGAAGTTCTTTTTAAACAGGTCGCGTATGCGCTTCAGCTCATCGTGGGCAGTGACCAGTTCGGATTTGGCCGCCTGGAGACTCGCCTCGGCGCTGGCGACCTGGAGGTCGAGATCGCTGGTATCGAGTTGTGCGAGTATCTGGTTAGGTGTGATGTGATCACCCAACTCAACGCTGCGACTGATCACTTTGCCGTTGACCCTAAAGGCGAGATCAGTTTCGTAACGGGCGTGTACCTGGCCCGAGTAGGCGAAAACAGTGGAGGAGGGGCCTTCACCCACTACCCACACTTGAGCGGGCCGAATGGGTTTGGGCTCCACTTCAACCTCGTTGCAGGCACTGAGAGTGGCCAATACGGTGGGTAACAGCAGTAGCTTTAGTATATGTCTCATGATACGGGTTCCTGCATTAGGTTGCCGCGCCAGAGTGCGTTGAGGGCTGATTCGAGGGCGTTTAGATAGTCATCGCTACAGGCAACGTCTTCCAGGCGTTCTTTGATAAGCTCTCTGAGCGGTGTGGGGCGCAGCAGTTGCCAGAGGCCGATAATCATGGCGTAGCTCTGCATCATCATATGAGCCGTGATGTTCGGAAAATGGGGTTTCAATGCATCTACAGCCTGATTTAGGTGGTTGAGAATGCGCTCCTTGAAGACAAAGCTGGTCTCAGCAGGAATCTGGCGCTCCAGTAAACCGTGCACCAGAGTGGTGAGGGGTAGAAATGCCGGGGTGCTTTCGATAAAACGGCGCACCACGGTGTGCATCTCATGGATATTCATCGGCTTGGCTTGATGAGCGCGCTCAATGATCATCTCAAAAAAGGTTCTCACCTGGCGTTCATGCAGTGAGAGAAACAGCTCCTCTTTGCTGGGAAAATAGAGGTAGAGAGTGCCTTTAGCGACACCGGCTGCCGTGGCCACACTGTGCATATTGGCTATTTCATGTTGATCCTCTAACCAGAGGGTCTCCGCCGCATCGAGAATTTCGTTGCGCTTCTGTGCTTTGTCTTCGCTGCTGATCGCGCGTGGACGTGGTGTCATGGAATCCTCCAACTGACCATGGGTCATTTACCGGAGAATATAGATGACCGCGGGTCAGTTGTCGAGAGTCTTTGGGTGATTTTTAGGGGATGATCGATAATGCTGTACAAGATGGACAGTGGTGTGTCGTTTTGCGCCTAAATCACGCATCAGAATTAAGTTAATCTTGGAAGGTGAGTGATAATGAAAGGGGCGCGTAGGAATTTCCAAAGAAGGGTATGCTAGGGCCTGAATTAAGAAGCAGGCATGACCCGCCAGAAAAATCAAACGGGGTAAAAGGCCGCCCCAAGCCAGCAGTTCAGTTGTTGTCCTGCTTGGGCATTACTGCTGCATTAGATGTAGACTTTAATGTCCCAAAAAACACCGCTCACGGTATTTCGGTTAGCAGTAAATTGACCCATGATCTTTTCCTATTTGCGACTATCTTTGCTGACATATTTCCCTGATTTTTATCTTGCCCTAACCTGTTTATATCTATAGGGTATGCCCCTTATTTTTTCACACGGACAAGGTGTCCAGTTACGCGTGCGCGCATCGTATCCATCCTGGGAGTGTGAGTCCTGATTTGATTATCATTGACAGCGGTGGCTGCC
>JAKSCN010000066.1 GCA_022360595.1 Chromatiales bacterium | reverse complement strand
GCTGCAGCGGGTGTTTGCCTGTTTTGCGGTGTTGGTGTCGATTCAGCTGTGGGTGGGAGCTAAGCCGAAGGGGGAGCATAACTTGCCGGATACCCTTGGTATGGGCGGGGCAGGAACGGTAATCGGTACAATCTCAGCCATTGTCGGTATTGGTGGTGGTTCTTTAACAGTGCCTTTTCTGAGCTGGTGCGGCGTCAATATGCGCAATGCTGTGGCTACTTCGGCGGCCTGCGGTTTGCCGATTGCGATGGCCGGTGCGATCGGTTTCGTTGTCGCAGGTTGGCGTGAATTGTCGTTGCCCGTGGGCAGTAGCGGCTATCTCTATTGGCCGGCGCTGGTGGGTATCGCTGTTGCCAGCTTTCTTACTGCGCCGGTTGGCGCACGGTTGGCGCACAGCTTGCCAGTGGCGGTTTTGAAGCGTGCTTTTGCCCTGTTGCTGTTGATTGTCGGGATTAAACTACTGTTTGGCGGAAGTTAACTGCCTATCCGAATAAATAGAAGTAAATTACCGAATTCATCCTGTAGAGCCAGTCGTCCTTCATGTAGCGCGTACTGGTAAGGGCGGCCGACACCGCTGGCGGCGTCGGTCAGGGCGAGCATCTGCCCATCGAGGAGCTGGATATAGCCTTCCCGATAGGTGTTGCGATTGCGATAGATGCGAAACCGCCCCTGGCGAACGATCAGCATTTCGCCGCTGTTGTTCTGCCACTGACCCTCCAGCGGGTGCGGTGGTTGAGCCAGATGGGGCGGGTAGTAGGGCTGAATATGCGGTGGGAGATCGGGATAGGCTGGATAGCCACCGGGTGGATAATAGTAGGACGGATAGCCAGGTAATCGGTTGTACTCATGCTTTTTATTCTGGAAGGCCGTGGCGAAGGCGTCGATCATGTCGAACAGGCTCTCGGCCATATTGCTGTAGCGGTTCGGATAGGCCAGGTCGGATGCTGTGGCGCCGATCGGAAACAGGGTCGAAAATAGGGCGATGATGCTCAGATAGATCGCTAAAGTGGTTTTCACGGCAGTTGGAAATATGGATTGTTGCGTTAGCGATAAGTGTCGACTGAACCTTGGTAGGTTGCAACCTTCGAGGAGGAAAAACTTGCCTGTAGTCTCAGTTGGTGGTTATCTATTGGCTGAGGAGAGTGGATAGGGAACCTTGTGCCCTTGCTAATCGCCCAGTATTTCAGAGCGGGTGGCACAAGATAATAACGAATAGGTTTGAATCTATGACTATAGTAAAAGAGACTCAGGATAGACGTACACAAACTCGGGAAATGATGAACAAATGGATTTCCGAGCGTCAGCAGATGTTGGTGTTGTTCTGTCAATTGGCGGGGCTTGAGCCTTATACGCCCGACAAACCGGTCAAGAAACAGCTGGAAGATTTCTGTCAGGTGATGATCGACTATATCGCCTTCGGACACTTCGAGGTGTTTGATCGTATCTCCCGTGGTGAAGAGCGCCGCGTTGATGTGTTGACGGTTGCGGCGGAGGTATATCCGCGGGTCACTGAAGTGGCCGAGGTGGTGGTCGCCTTCAATGATAAGTATGACTGTGCAGACCATGAGCCTCCTCTTGAGCAGCTCTACGATGATCTGTCTCAACTGGGAGAGAAGTTGGCAGCCAGAATTGAGATGGAAGACAGAATTGTATCGAGTATGATGGCGTAGTTGTTTAAGCCAGTCTCACCGGGTTGTTGGTTATGGGGGTAACTAGCAACCGTGTCGATGGTGAGTAATGCCTGGTTCAGGTTCTGTTTAACGTGCAAGGGGGTAGCATACAGTGGGAACTGGTCTGCGAAGACTTTTTTCTCGATGGCGGCCGGGCTATGAAAAGTTCGTAGCGCCGCTGCACGTCAATACCCCCAACCACCTCGAATTTGGCCTTTTTAAGAAAGGCATCGACAATGTCCATATTGATGTCGCTCTGAGTAAAGAGTTTAAAGAGCGAACCCGCATTTTAGTGGCTAAAATGCTCCAGCACTATGTGGCGGAGAACTGCTGGGGGGAGCGCCCTCCAGCTCCTGATGGTCACGATTCCCAAGCGTTGAAAGATAGTTATGCCGGTGTGATGGAGGTGGCAGTGGCGAATGCCAGCCAGCACAATCAACCGGAGCGTATTCAACTGCTGCAGTTGGCGGTTATTAAGTTTTTTCTGTTCCAGATCGACCAGGAGCTGGAGCGGTTGCGTGAACAGCTTCGCGGGGTAAAAGGCCATGAGAACCACGACTCGACCGGCCGGTCGGTCGAGGCCCATGATCGCTTGGTGATACTCGCCAAGAGCGAGCCCGACATTCGTTATAAGATCGCTCGCAAACTGTTTCGGGAAATGCTCTGGGTGGAACGCTCCCGCGCCAGTAAGCTGCGTAAGTCGGTATTGGGCAGCTCCTGGCAACTGCCGAAATTGATGTTGTTCAATCCGCTGCTGCAGCTACCCTCACTATCGGTGGATGCACAACTGATGCACCACTACACGCTGGTCTGCACCGCAAAAGATGATCTCTCGCAGTTTGCCGAGATCAACCGCCTGCTGATCGGGTTGTTTGCAGATTATCTCCCCGATTGGTGTCAGCCGGTAAGCGGTGATTTTGCAACACCCCTGGAAGCGCTGGCGGATGATGATTCCAGTTTGATGCACAGCGATGAAGTGGCCCGTGAGGGTTCGCTGATGTTCAATCAGATCAGTCGTATGCTGGCGACCGGGTTGCAGCCGGACGAGTACCAAAAAGGACAAATGTCCTGGCTCGATTCGCCGCAGAATATCGATAAGATTATCTATTCCGAACGACCTTGGGCGCGTTACCGCTTTGAAGGAAGCGACAATATTATCAACTCCTCCTGGGTTGGGAAGAGGTGGACCGGTTACTATAACCGTCTGCTGCAACGTATCTTCCGCCGTTTTGGTAGTAAGCGGTTAGCGAACTATATTCTGGCCTGTCAGGAGGCGCCCGCCCTCTACAAAGAGTTGCGTGAACAGGTGCCGGTGCGTTTGATTTGCGACTATCTGGCGCGACGGGTGAAACGCAGAGGGCTGCAACGTCAGCTGGCGGCGTTGTCACCCACTATTTCCTCACAGCATATCCAGAAGGTGCTTGATCAAGCGGCAGGCGAGTTGACCAGCATGCCCGCTCCACGTCGGCGCAAGCATATACTCGCTTTTTTGCATCAGTTCGCCCAGTTGCGGCGAGACTTGAAGCTGGCTTACCACGTCCATCTGGCAATGAACCGGATTCGTATCCTCGATAATGAAGAGGCCCTAGAGCTGTCGCGCAGCAACAATACGTTGTATCAGTTTGCCCTGACCGAAGAGGTACCACACAAGCATCGCCGTATCCGTAATCATGTCATTATCAAGGCGGATGTGCGCGGTTCAACCAAGATGACCGAGCAGTTGAAGAAAAAAGGGCTTAATCCAGCCACACACTTCAGCCTTAATTTCTTTGAACCGATCACCAAACTGTTGCCGGCGTTCGGGGCGAAAAAGGTATTTGTTGAAGGGGATGCGGTTATTCTCAGTATCTACGAGTATGAAGATACTCCCTTTCAGTGGCTCTGTATTGCGCATGCCTGTGGCTTGGCGCGGCATATTCTGCAGGTGGTGGACGCCCAGAATATTCAGAACCGTCGTTATGATCTACCAGAGCTGGAGCTGGGGCTGGGTATCGCCTTTAGCGATCAGTCGCCCGCCTTTCTCTATGATGAAGAGCAGGAGATATTGATCTCCTCGGCGATCAATCGTGCCGATCAGCTCTCCTCCTGCTCGGCTATGATCAAGCGCTCGGATTTTGCCCGGCAGCGTGGACGCGGTATCGAGGTGTTTTCAGTGGGACACGGAGACCGGCAGCATAAAGAGACTAGTGATCGTCTAACGCGTTATAACGTCAATGGCATTGAGCTGGACCTTCCCGCCTTCTATAAGCTGAAGTCCGAAGTAACGCTGCGCAAGATCAGTGCGAGAGATGCAGGCTATGCGTCGCCCGGCAGCAGTTTTTATGCGGGACGCTACCCGGATATGGAGGGGCGCATGCACTGGTTGGTGGTGCGTGAGGCGCCGGTATGTGAATGGGGAGGCGATCCGGTTGCAGCGGCTACCGAAGGGCGGCGTTTCTATGAAGTGATCACCGATGAGGAGATCATCAAAGATATAAAGGCGCGCGCAGGTGGCGAACGTGGCAGCTATACGGCCGAAAGCAAAGGCGCTAAAGCTAAAAGCAAATTGGTCACCAACTCCCGCCACTATCTTTAAGGATTTAGCGTTTGGCGGTGATAACCTGCTTTGAATTGATCGGTGTCATGCGCTGGCTGATGCGTGTCAGTTTCTTCCCCAGTCGCCGCTCATAGATCACCGCATAGCTCAGTACCCGCTCGGTATATTTCCGTGTTTCATTGAACGGAATCATTTCAACCCAGCGGTTGGCCTCCAGCTCCTGTTGGGGAAGCCAGGATTTTACCCGGTGTGGGCCGGCATTATAGGCCGCGGTTGCCAGCACTTGATGTTTTCCGAGCTGATCCAGTACCTCACGCAGATAGGCAGTGCCGAACTTAATGTTGGTTTGTGGCGTGAGCAGGTCGCTTTGCCGTGGGCGCTTGTGTTTGATCTTTTTGGCCACATGCTTAGCGGTGTTGGGCATCAGTTGCATCAATCCGAGTGCGCCTACCCGGGAGCGGGCGACCGGACTGAATGCACTCTCCTGTCGAATAACCGCGAATACCCAGGCGTTGTCGAGCTGGCGCAGGGCGGCGTTGTGATCGACCTGTTTTTTATGTTCGACCGGGAAGCGCAGTTCAAGATCTTCCCAATATCGGGTTCTGGCCAAGGTAAAAATCGCTTGGTTGTGCCAATCCCAGGATTGGGCCAGTCTTGCGGCGGCTTGTAGCTGCTCCGGGGGCATATGCCGGGTTGCGTAGAACCATTCGCGCCGTGCCTCGGTGTAACGCTCCAGAGCAATGAATTCACGGGCACGCTGGAGGGCGGGTAGTTGATCGGTTTTGGTCAGTAGTTCCTGGGGAACCTGGAGCGGCGAGTGGTTGAGGTTATAGGGCACTCCCAGTTCGTCAGCAGCGAGAAAACCATGGTAGCTGCGTTCTGCCGCCAGACTCTGGTAAATCGGTTTAGCTTCGTTATAACGCCCAAGGGTCTGTAGGGCGTAGGCCCGCCAATAGCGCCAGCGCTCTTTGCTGTTGATCTCATCAGGACTGTTGTTGAGCCAGAGGAGTACTGAGTCCCAGTCACCATCTGCGATTCCGAAGCGCAGACGTCGCTCGATGAACCTCTCGTCATCGGCGTTGGGTTGGAAGGCAGCCAACATTTTTGCCGCCTGCTGACGATCTGTACGGATCATTCTCAAGGCCAGATAACGCTCTATCTCATAGCGCTCCTCAGCCGAGAGCAACTTGCTGTTCTGCTGCTTTTTCCAGAGTGTCAGCGCTTGATCAATGTCCTTACGGGCCAGACGTTTTAGTCCGTGGAGCCATATCTTTTTACTGTTGACCGGCTGGGTTGCGACTTTTTTGTGATCGAGGTATTTCGCGGGTTCCTTGCGTACTTTCAGCCAGTAGTCATACCACTGCCGGTTATGTTTGTTCAGGTATCGGCTTAGATAACGCGCCAGTTTTAAGTTGCCATCTTCCATCGCCAACTCAAGGCGTTGCCAAACCAGGTTTTGGGTCAAATTGCCCGCTTTACGCCACTCATCAAAGATCGGGTCGCAGGTTTTGGGGCGTGATTTGCTACTTAACCAGAGTTTGGGAATCTGCTTAAAGGCCGTTTCGGTTTCACCGGTTTCCATCAACGCCTGTAGGTGACGGCACTCAAGTGCGACACCCGAACTGGGGCGATAGAAGACCCGATAGGTCCACCACTGTTTGCGCTCAGCCAACTCTTTAAGCCATGCTTTGCGAAAAGCCGCTGCAAGTGGTGTCTCCTGGAAGCGGGTGAGGAAGGCTTCTGCCTGGGCGCTGTCGAGTGTGGCAATATCGTTACGCAGTGCCTGGAGCGTCAGATAGGGTAGTAACGGATAGTTGGCCAACTGTTGGGATAGCGCTTGATACTGCTGCTTATTCCCCCTCTTTAGGGCCTTTTCCGCTTTGATGAATAGTGTTCTCTGCTGTTTGAGCGAGAGCGGTTTGGCTGTCGCCAAGGTTGTGAAACTGCAGAGTATAAGCACCAGAATCAGCAGACTGAAGAGTGGTCGACAAGCGTGTCTGCTGGGTGTGGGGACGTCCATTAAATTCACGGGACTGATCTATTCCTAATTGGCTATTAGCTATCTTCCGAAGGCTATGCAGAGATTGAATTATTCACATAGCCACAGGGCACAGCTTAGAGGCCGCAAATCTGTAGATCAACCGGTAGAAACCCTAAGATGGGCTTCGATTCTTGGGAAAATTGCAGGGTTGTGAGTTGCTTGGCTTTTCGGGATGATGAAGGGATGGATAAGAATATGATTGACAGCATTGAGAGTATAGATAGCGGCATATTGCAGATGTTGGTAGTCGATGCCGTTATGGCCGTGTTTGAGGATGGTTTTAATACTGGCGCTGTCAATGAGAAGGATGACGGTTCGCTGGTTACCGCGGTTGATACCGAACTGCAAAGCCGTATTGAGGGGCTGTTGAAGGCGCGTTGGCCGGAGATCCCGCTGTTAGGTGAGGAGATGACACTCAGCGAACAGCGGCGGGTGATGTCGAGTCCCGCGTTCTGGTGTCTCGATCCGCTTGATGGCACCACTAACTTTGCTCACGGTATTCCTTTTTTTGCCACCTCATTGGCATTGATCGTTGATGGGCAGGTGGTTTCCGGTGTGGTATTCGACCCTTCCCGGAGGGAGTGTTTTCGCGCTGACTTGGGGCAGGGCGCCTGGCTCAATGATCATCCCCTCGCGGTGCGCTCTGAAGGTGAAGCGCTTAATCAATGTGTGGCGCTGGTTGATCTGAAACGATTGCCAAGGGCAGTAATCACCAAGCTTGCGGAGCGGGCGCCTTATCGTTCTCAACGCAGTCTTGGCGCGGTGGCGTTGGAGTGGTGTTGGCTGGCGGCAGGGCGTGGACAACTCTATCTGCACGGTGCTCAACGTCTGTGGGACTATGCCGCCGGATTGCTGGTGTTTAAAGAGGCGGGTGGCTGCGGCTGCATCATGGATCTCGATAGTGGTGAGTGCCTGGGGATGGATCGGGATATCGAAGCACATGCGGCGTTGGGGGCCAGCGCGCAGAGCTTGTTAGAGCAGTGGCGGCGCTGGCTTTACCAGGTCTGATTCAGAGGGTGGTTTGCAGTAGAGAGTCGAATCAAATGGGGGCCTGTCAGCAGGCCCTGCTGTTAACAAGCCTTAAAAAATCGCACTGTGTAGTGGTCGGTTGTGATAATTTAAGGAGTAGTGAAGTCCGGATTGGCCGGCAGGAGGTACATCATGAGTGATGAAAGTCAGTTTGATATGGAATTGAGCAGCGGTATCGCTGCCTTTGAATCGAAGCATTTCGGCAATGCAGCAAAGATTCTTTCGCCTCTGGCAGATCAGGGTAATGTTGAGGCGCAGTACCGCATGGCGATTATGGCCCAGAACGGTTTGGGCATGACGGTCAATGAGCTGCTCGCCTATAAATATATGAAATCGGCAGCCGAATCCGGCCTGGCAATTGCCCAGCATGGCCTGGGCTTTATGTATCTTGAGGGGGAGTGTGTCGAGAAAAACCCCACCAAGGCTG
>JAKSCN010000485.1 GCA_022360595.1 Chromatiales bacterium | reverse complement strand
TACTAGCTAATCGAACAACTCAAAGCACGACCCACCTTTGAGGCTGGTGGACGCTGCAGATAATCACAAATAAACCGCCCTGCTTCCAATAATTTATCTAGATCGACGCCGGTCTCGACACCCATGCCATTCAGCATATAGATCACATCTTCAGTGGCGACGTTACCCGACGCCCCTTTTGCGTAAGGGCAGCCGCCCAACCCGGCAACCGAGCTATCAATCACCGAAACCCCCAGCTGCAACACAGCAAACAGATTGGACAACGCCTGACCGTAGGTGTCGTGAAAATGGGCCGCCAGCTTGTCGATAGGCAGGTCGGTAGCCACGGTCTCGATCATCTGTTGGGCTTTAAGAGGTGTGCCGACACCAACGGTATCGCCCAGAGAGATCTCATAGCAACCCATCTCATAGAGCTTGTTAGAGACCTTCGCAACCGCCTCTGGTGTGATCTCACCCTCGTAGGGACACCCCAGTACGCAGGAGACATAACCCCGCACCCGCAGGCCCTCAGTCAGCGCCTTCTCAACCACCTCAGCGTAACGATCGATACTCTCATCAATGCTGCAGTTGATGTTCTTCCGGGTAAAGCTCTCAGACGCGGCGGCAATGATAGCGACCTCTTTGGCACCGGCTTCCAACGCACCTTCAAGACCACGCATATTGGGGGTCAGCACCGGATAATTAACACCCGGCAGTCGGTCGATGCCCTGCAACACCTCACCACTGGCAGCCATCTGCGGCACCCACTTGGGGGATACAAAGCTGCCGCTCTCGATCACACTCAAGCCGGCGGCGCCAAGCCGATTGATCAGCTCAATCTTGGTCTCGACAGGCACCTGCTGGGGCTCGTTCTGAAGTCCATCACGAGGTCCAACCTCAACAATCTTTACACGTGTCGGTAGCGACATATCCGCAGCTCCTTAGGGCCTGTTAACACTAATTGAATCATGCCTGTTGCCCCTGAAAAAGTGCCAAGCAAGGCGCGAGGCGCGTAGTTTGGTTATTCCACATGAGCAACGAGTAACGCAGCGTGGTGCTTTTTCAGGGGCAACCCGAAGGGCTGGGGCCATTTTTCCGCTCAGCAGCGTTATCAGTCGTTTATGTATGCGCATACACTGCACTCCTTCTGCCTTGCTGAGCAAAAAAATGGCCCCAGCAGGTATCATTCAATTAGTGTCAACAGGCCCTAGGATTCCAGGCTCAACAGTTCATCACCCTCTTCCACCTGATCACCAACACCAAAGCGGATCTCGGCAATCTTGCCATCATTGGGTGCGGAGATGGTGTGCTCCATCTTCATCGCCTCGACTACCATCAAGGCGTCGCCCTCTTTGACACTATCACCCTCTGCCACCTTCACAGCGATCACAGCACCGGGCATAGGTGCGGTGAGGCCACCATCCTTACCTTCACCTTCCATTGCATCCTGGCGAGGGTCATGAATCTGCAACTGCCAGACACGGCCTTGATAGACAATTGAGAGATCAGCTCCTTGGCGCAGCATAGTCGCCTGCAGACGACGACCGTCGATATCTGCCTTAAATACACCATCGGCGGTTATCTCACCACTGCAGCGACACTCACCATCGGGCAGCTCCAGTAGAAAGCAGTCATTACGGTAGTGGGCGACAATTTGTCGCGGCTCACCTTCAACATGCAGCTCAACCGTGTGGAAGTTGTCCTGGTTCATGCGCCAGCCGTTACCCAAACCCCACGGCGACCAGGGGTCGTTGGACGCAGCCTGCACAGCCTCTGCATTCTGCTGCTCCTGGAGTAGTTCGGAGAGAGCCGCCAGCGCCAGAATATCAGATGGCATCTCACCTCGATCCGGGAACAGCTCATCATAATGTTTTTCAATAAAGCCGGTATCCAGCTCCGCCGCTTCAAAAGCGGGATTAGCGCAGAGGTTGCCGAGGAATTCCAAGTTGGTATTCAAACCGATGATCTGATAATCGGCCAAGGCGCTGCGCATACGACGCAGAGCACTGCTGCGATCATGATCCCAGACAATCAGCTTGGCAATCATCGGGTCGTAATGAACGCTCACCTCATCACCCTGGCGCACGCCGGTATCAACACGCACATGGGGCCCCGCTTCCGGCGGCTGCAGATAGCTCAGCTTTCCGGTGGCGGGCAGAAAATCGCGCTCCGGATTTTCTGCATAGACCCGCGCTTCAAAGGCGTGGCCATTGATCTGCAGATCCTCTTGTTTAACTGGCAGTGGCTGACCGGAAGCGACCAGTAGCTGCCACTCCACCAGATCCTGGCCCGAGATCATCTCAGTCACCGGATGCTCTACCTGCAGACGCGTGTTCATCTCCATAAAGAAGAAGGAGCCGTCGGTATCGAGCAGAAACTCAACCGTACCCGCCCCCACATAACCGATCGCCTTCGCCGCATTGGTGGCAGCACGCCCCATGCGCTCGCGCAGCTCTTCGGTCATGCCTGGAGCTGGAGCCTCCTCCAGCACCTTTTGATGGCGGCGCTGTACCGAACAGTCGCGCTCAAACACATGCACGGCATTGCCTTGAGTGTCGGCAAAGACCTGCAACTCCACATGACGCGGGGCGAGCAGATAGCGCTCCAACAGCACCTTGTCGTCACCGAACGACGCAAGCGCCTCACGGCGACAACTGGCGAGCGCTTCGTCAAACTCATCAGCGCT
>JAKSCN010000549.1 GCA_022360595.1 Chromatiales bacterium | reverse complement strand
GTAGATCTCCGGCAATTGCCAGAGCAATGGTATCGGTGTCACTCAGACCACCCGCGTCGGTGGTGGTTATACTGATTGACGGATTCCCCAGGGGGTGGGTGAAAGCAGAGAAGTTGAGACCCGCCAACGCGGCGTTAATCTGAGTTTGGGTTCCGGAAAGGGTTAGTCTACCGGTACCCGCACCGCTGATGGTGGTGCCCGAGCCTCCACCGGTGCTGGTGTTGAGCGTACCTAGTGTGGTGGTGAGTTCGGTAGTCAGGATGTCGGCTCTATCCACATCGGCCACTTCCAATCCACTGATGGGAATGCTGCTTCCTGCATCTACGCTCACGCTCTTCCATATACTGTTTGTGCTGGCATCTCCAGTGTTCCAGGTGATGTTGTCATAATAAGCGGTATAGGTTTCCCCGCTGTTGGCCGAGCGAGGGTGGAGGGAGAGTTCTTGCAGTGTTGTGCTGGTGACTCCGGTCTGTACCGAAGTCAATGTAAATATTGAATCATCGGTGCGTTGGCCGGTAACGGTGAATGTTAAGGTGTCCGCCGCATCGTCCAGGCTAATAGCCAAGTTCACCCAGCTGTTGAGTTTTATATCGGTAGGAAGGTTGTCGGTGCCGGGTGTGCCGTTCCAGTAGCTAACCGTTTCAGGTAGGCTTGTGCTGTCCGCTTGGTTCACCCAAATTATCGGAAAGTTATAGAGGACACCGGCGTCGGTGTAACCGTGCACCCAGAAAGTTGGGCTTGCCTTGGTGCCCCAGTCGTCGGGTACGTATAGATCCACCGAGGCTTGGGTGGCATCGCCGATTCCGTAAATATAGCCAAGGTGGCTTGTCGGGACCGTGTAGGCATCGTCGTCCCCGGTCATCACTTTAATTCGGGTATCACCGTCGAACACCTCGTTGGTGAATATTTCTGAAGGGCCGCGGTGATAGTGCCAACCATCCAGGGAGGTGTATTCCTCGTGCACCTCCGTCAAGTTCAGTTCTGTCATGACAGTGTCGGTACGGTTGCGTGGCGCCTCGTTGGTGTCGCTGATATTGATAGTGAGGGTGTCACTATATTCTGTCATGCCATCCCGCAGAATGAATTCGAAGTCCCGAGTACTTCCAGGAACAGGGGCAATGTTGCGCCACTGGATGTTTTCCAGCACCTGTTGCACTTCAGCTACTGTGGCGCCGTTAGTGAATTTGACATACAGCGGTGCTAAACCGGAGCCGGCTGCCAGGGTCGCTAGATAGGAGCCATTCAGCAGCAGTGTGTTCTCCATAGAGGCGTTAAGGCCGATACTGAACCCGGTACCATCGGTGTCTATCTTTAAGTGATCCAGAGAGTGGCCTCCACTGCCTCCAGTGGAGCCATCAGCGGCAACAATCAACTGCGAGCCGGCGGGCACTGATCCATCCGCATCGGTAAAGACTGCGCCAGCAGAAATGGTAGTGTAGGTGTCGCTCTGGGCATCGGTGACATTTATTGTTGTTTGGGTCAGTGTCACTATGGAAGGCGCAGATACTGCCACTTGCGCAATCGATAGACTCAAAATGGTGGCAATCAGCTGCTTATTGCGGGACTTGATATATGCAGTAGACATTTTGCTTGCTCTCCATGCATTTTATAAGTAGAGGACTTTTCTCTCCTTCCTTTTGGTGGAAGTACTAACAGGCCTTGAACATATTCAGCAAAGCGGCGGTGATTTTGTGAGCAGGTGCGTTGACTCCAGACTATGCTGACCGCAATTAGTTGGAGAGCTCATAGGCCACTACCGCTCAGGTGCTGATGTGCATACCTAGCGGGTAGCCAGCAATATTGAATACTCATTCTACCGTCAGCTAAGCATTGTGCCGAGCTTCACTCGCAGTAATTGAGTGTGCAGGGATAAAAGTGTTCTCCTCTGTAGAGTCGTGGGTGTATGAAGCTCTGCCAATAGAGTAATAATTAAAGCCTCTCTCCTTCATCTGTGCGGGGTTATACAGATTGCGTCCATCAAATAGTGTTGGAGTGGAGAGTTCTGATTTGATCAGATCGAAATCGGGTGTCCAGAACTGTTTCCACTCTGTCACAATTATCAACGCATCTGCATTTCTTAGAGTGGCTTCTTTGGTTCCCATTAGAGTAAGGTCATTGCGTTGCCCATAGATGCGCTGACACTCATTCATCGCTTCGGGATCAAAGGCTTGAATGTGTGCTCCCGCATCCCATAGCGCTTCCATCAGAACACGAGAGGGTGCATCTCTCATATCATCTGTATTGGGTTTAAAGCTTAATCCCCAAAGGGCAAAGGTCTTGCCACTTAAAGGGAGTTCGTCAACAGATGCTTGGGAGGCTTGTTGAGAATGATGTAATGCGAAGTGCTGCTCTATTTTGTCATATAGCAGTCCCTTCTGGCGGTTGTTGACTGCCTCGACCGACTTAAGAATGTGTGAGTTGTAGCCAATGCTCTCGCCTGTCCTGATCAATGCCCGCACATCTTTGGGGAAACATGAGCCGCCATAGCCACAGCCAGGATAGATAAAGTGATAGCCAATACGCGTGTCAGATCCGATACCCTGCCGCACAGCCTCAATATCGGCGTCCAACTGCTCGGCCAAATTGGCCATCTCATTCATGAAGCTGATTTTGGTGGCCAGCATGCAGTTGGCCGCATACTTGGTAAGCTCGGCGCTACGCAGGTCCATCAAGATTATGCGGTTGTGGTTTCGGTTAAAAGGGGCATAGAGCTCTTTGAGCTTGTCTGCCACCTCATCACTGTCAGTGCCGATAACAATTCGATCCGGCTTGGCGCAGTCGCTGATAGCGGCGCCCTCTTTTAGAAATTCTGGATTGGATACAACATGGAAGCTAAGCGTTTCATTACGTTTCGCAAGAATTTTTGATACATGTGCCTTAACGATATCGGCGGTACCGACAGGTACAGTGCTTTTATTAATAATAATCTTTGGCTCGGACATGTGTGTTGCGATGGTTTCGGCAACTGCCAGCACATACTGTAAATCGGCTGAGCCATCCTCATCCGGTGGCGTGCCAACAGCAATAAACTGGAACTCTCCGTGGCTGATTGCTTCGCTGGCATCGGTGGTGAAATGCAGCCTGCCCTCGTTACGATTATGCTCAATTAACGGTGTTAATCCGGGTTCGTAGATGGGGATAATATTATTGTTGAGGTTTTCAACCTTGCGCTCATCGATATCAACACAATAAACATGGTGGCCAGCATCTGCCAGAACAGCGGCTTGAACCAATCCCACATAGCCGATTCCAAATACGGTGATTTTCATTTTTTATTTCCATTGCAAAGCTATATAACAACCTGAACATCTATTCAGATATATACAATTAATAGCTACTTCCTTAGGGAGCTTCTGATCAAGCTGCGATCGTATGCTCGGGACTTAAGCTGCCAACTTCTGCCGGGAAATTGGCTAGGATCTGTTAACGCTAGTTTGATTGCCAATGCTCAACCTGAAAAAGCACTACTCAGAGTTACTCATTACCTACTTGGAGCGGCCAAGCTGTGCTCCCTTTGCCGTTCTGGGCAAAAAATGGTCAGTGGCAGTAACGATCAAACTTAGTGTTAATGGATCCTCAATAAATTGTTATTAACAGTGCTGTCACCATGAATTTAATGGCTATTAGGAAATAGCTATTAAATTCACGAGTGGATGCTATGAGTTCAATATCGCCTATTTCAACATCAGAAAATCGGCTAATAACCTACTGTTATCTGGATTTCTCCCCAATTCAGTAATAAAGACTTCCATATCACCTCACTCAAACTAATCAGAGGCTTCCTGATTTTTACGTTGTTTTATTAAGTAATCAGAAGCTCACTACTATTTGTCTCTGAAAGGCACGTAGCGCAAAACAGTACTCTCCATCAAGATGGGGAGTAAAATGAAAACGATCATGTTTTGTGTGCAAAACGTCTACTCCATGAGTTGCCGTGCTCAGGATCCTTTCTAGCCATGTTTTCAGCGAATTAGAGATCTTATTGAGTTACGCATTTGCGAAAACTGGGTAACTCAAGCATCTTCCACAGATTTTATTATCTTTTTATTATTTCAAATAACATGAATTATTTCTAGTTCAATATGAGTGGATTTATTCGGGAGAAAAACTGCTGAAGTCTATTGGGGCTTATTATTCACCACTTCGAGGTGGATATGTTTATCTGAGTGTTACCAGGCGCTAAACACCTTCTTGCAGGTTTAGCGTGTGAGTATTCTTATTGGCCGCAGCAATATAGTTGTAATATGAATTTGGTTATTGCACCGAACTTCGGATAAGGGGGGGGAGTGGTTTGAAAAATAGGGTTAGCCAAAAGGTGACATCGTTATGACACTAAAAATGTATTGATTGATTTAGCGTTTTCGTTTCTAATTTTAAAAGGATATAACTATTTCTGAGTAAATACACATGGCAAGTGTAAGCATAATCCTGAATGTCTATAATGGTATTTCAACGTTGAAGGAGACGTTGGATAGCGTGATATCCCAAACCTGGGGTGATTGGGAGTTGATATTTTGGGATGATGGGTCGGTCGATGGCAGTGCTGATCTGCTAAGTGAGTACTCGGACCCACGAATTCGATACTTTCCTTCCAAATCCGATGGCCCCGCTGGGTTGGGGGCTGCCAGGCGCATGGCGCTAGAGCATGCAACCGGCGACTGGGTGGCGTTTGTCGATCAGGATGATCTATGGCATCCGCAGAAGTTGGAGTGGCAAATGGCGTTGACTGGGGAGGAGGATGTTGGTCTCATTTATGGCAGGACGCTTACCTTTGGTACAGGGAAAGATAACATCGATTATGATCATCGCCATGAGTATCAAGCACTTCCCGAGGGAGATATTTTTCAGCAGCTTTTTGTCGATTCATGTTTTATAGCCATCAGTTCAACGCTATTTTCGCGTAAGGCTATCGAATCAGTTGATCCTATACCCGTATCAATTTCCGTTAGTCCCGATTACTACCTATATTTGGCTATCGCAAAAAAGTACACCGTGCGGGCTGTCCAGAACGTTATCTGCTATTACCGTCTGCACGCGGGCAATATGAGCCATTACAGCGGCATTCGTATGCAGACGGAAATATTAGAGCTGATAGATTGCTGGCAAGACAACATAACCCCAGATTTGGCCAAGCGCAGGCGAAAAGTTCATAACACCGTGCTGGCATTACACCAGATCAGAGGGGGGGCTACCCGACTATTGGGTATCAGAACACTTTTTATGCAGGGCTCAATACCCTATCTGCTTTCACGCCCCTTTGCGCGTCTCTATAGATACTTGCGTCGCTTTTTTGTCATGCCCCACTGGAAAAGATACGCTGATATGACCAATCAGGCTGGATAAGGCATGAGCTACTCTGTTAAGCGGGTTGATGTTCTGGGGACAAAGGTATCCGCAGCTTCATTTGATGGCGCGATTGAGCAGCTTTCACAGTTGGTATCTTCAGGAGCCAATGCGTATGTCAGTTGCGCTAATGCCTTTTCGACCACAATGGCGATGGATGACCCCGAGTATCGTGAACTACTCAATAAGGCCACGATAGTCACTACCGATGGCATGCCTGTTGTTTGGGTGTTGAAGCTGCTTGGATTTGATACTGTTGAGCGAGTCCATAACGATGATCTGGTGCTCGAATGCTGTGAGCGCTTCCCAGGTTGGCGGCACTTTTTGGTCGGAGGGCGTGATGGGCAGCCGGAACAGGTGGCGGAGGCATTGAGAGCGCGTTTTCCTGGTATTGATATTGTTGGCATGCACGCTACACCGAATCGTCCTGTTTCCGATGAAATCACTCAATCCATCATAGAAGAGATAGCTGCGGTAAAGCCCCATGTTGTCTGGGTTGGTATGGGAACGCCTGCTCAGGATGTCTGGATGAACCGAGTTGTTGATAGAGTAGGTGCTCCACTGGTTGGATGCGGCAGTCTGTTTGATTTGCTATCTGGGAGAACCAAGCCGGCCCCTGAGTGGATGAAGAGGAGCGGCTTGCAATGGCTGTTCCGTCTGCTTCAGGAGCCCCGCCGATTATTATTTCGTTATGCCTACTATAACTCCAAATTCGTATTTGGCGTTATGCGTCAATTGGTCTTTGCTCGGCATAATACACCACAATGAAAGTACTACACGCGTTCAATCAACCGCGCAGCGGCGGTGGCTCGTTGGCGTCTACACTGGCAACTATCGATATTTCCAGAAAAAACGGCATAGAAGTCGATGTGTTTACCCGAGATAGTAGTGATCTTCCCAGTGGCTTGAGGGGAAAGGTGCAGGCAAGCATAAGCGCCTTCTATGCCCCCGGCTCACTCAAGGCATTTGCCCGCCAACTGGATAAGTTCAAGCCGGATATCGTGCATGCCAATGAGTTATTCCCTCTACTGTCACCGGAAATATTTCGGCTATGTAAAAAGAGTGGAATACCGGTAGTTGTAACCTGCGATGATTACCACCTGACCTGCCCGGTGCGGACACACTACAGGCAAGGTGAAATTTGCACAGATTGCATGAAAAAAAGTGAATTTCAGGCGGTAGCTAAAAATTGCCGCGGTGATATTCCGGAAAGTGTAATCAATGCAATGTATAACGCTTGGGTGAGGAAACGGGGCTATTTTCAGGAGTGTGTGGATCAATTTATTACATGCTCTGAATTTTCTAGGGAGTGGTTGGTAGAGCATGTGGGGTTGGATCGGGAGAGTGTTACTGCCATTCCTCACGCCATACAGATTCCGCCAGAGCGGGCCGATCCCAGAAAAGGGGAGTATGTCTCTTTCGGTGGGCGCTTTGTACCCGAGAAGGGCATTGATGTTCTGTTGGCGGCGGGGGAGAGAAGTGCGTTGCCGATCAGTTTGTCCCGAAATGAAAAGCACTTTGTGACAATAGATCTACCTCAAAATGCCAATGTGGTTGTTACAAAAGGGCGGGAAGATTTGGCTGAGTTTTACCGTGGCGCCCGTTTTCTCGTAATGCCTAGCACCTGGTTTGAAACTTACGGTGTTGTTGGGGCCGAGTCCATGAGCCACGGCATTCCGGTTATTGCGTCCCGCTTGGGGGCACTCGAAAATCTGATAGAGGATGGTGTGGATGGTCTTCTTTTCGAACCGGGAAATGTAGACGACCTTGCAGAGAAAATGGAGTCTCTGTGGGGCGACCCGGAGCGTTTGGTAACTATGGGTGAAGCAGCGCGGCAAAAAGCGATCGATAAATGGAGCCCGGAAGTTAATTTTCGCCAAACACTTGAGGTCTACCGCAGGCTTGCATAGTCCAGCGTAACTATTAAGTAATATATACAGTGGCTATTTCTGTTGCAGATAAATATTAAAATAGCAGGTATACTGAGCAAGCTTCACCACAGTATCTACCATAAACAATAATTATAGTGTGATGCGCAGAAAGCTTATTCAACAGAGATGCCTAAAGGGACTATTTGAGTGATTAACTGAATATGGCTAGAGCAGAAGAGAATAAAAATAGAAGGGGAGAAGGGGTAGGGCTCACTAAGCACTCTGTTATTGCGGATGAGAGTTCTGTTGATATTTTTGATTTTAGTGGCGCATTAACGGTCATCGTTGATGCGGTACGTTACCATAAGCTGGTCATCGCAATGGTTACCCTTATGGTTTTATCCTTAGCTCTGCTATATCACTGGGCCTGGCCACCTACATATAAAGCGGAAGCGGTCATTACCGTTGAGCCGACAACGGATGCCCAGCGTGATGAGTTCTATAAAGAGTGGAACCTGTTCCGTAAGCCGGATGGGCGTACTGAAATTGAGCTAATGACCTCGTCAACTGTGTTGAAAGAGGTTATCAAGCGTCAAAGCCTGCGCTATGAAGATGTCTATCACCCCTTTTTTGCACAGATCAGTTATTTCTGGAAAAAGTCTTGGTTGGGGAAAAAATATAAGGACTTTAAGGGGTGGTTGTTCGGTGAAAGTGAGCTAGACAAGTTGACACCTGAAGAGAAAGAGCTTGCTCTGACTGTAAGAGATTTAAGGTCGGGATTCTCTGTGCAGATCGCCGGCGATGTACTTGCAGCTACTGTTTACGCGAAAGGGCCATCCCCAAAAATTGCTGACATTACCAATACCTTTCTGGATGTCTATCAGGAGTGGAGAACAGAGCAGCAGTTGACGGAAGCAAAACAGGCGTTGCAAACCCTTGATGGTCAGATGCTGAAACAGCAGCAGGAGTTGGACCGTATTTCCGCTGAGCGTGTTGATTTCCTCAATAGGCACCAACTGGTTTTTGACTTCAGCAAAGAGACTCAGGAAGTGGAAGAGTTGGTTAAGCTGGAGTCCGATATAGCGGAGACGGAAATTCATATCAGCAACTTGCGGGCAAGTCTTGCTGAAATTGACCTGCAGCTTCAATCCGAGCCGTCCGTGAAAGTGATCAATAAAGTGGATGAGCTCAATACAGTGCGAGAAGCCGCGAGAATCAAACACATCGAAGCGGAAGCTGAGCTGATCAAGCAGCGCATTCGCTATAAGGAGGACTCTCCGGAGGTGGCTGAGATCAAGACCAACCTGGCCAGTCTTCAACACCTGATTGATGGCAGTCCTGAACAGTTGGCGAAATCAACTCAGCATGGATTGAATACTGTTAGAGAGTCTCTGCTGGCAAAGCGCAGCAATACTCGCACCGAGCTGGCGGGGCTCGAAGCAGCAGTCGTGAAAATGCATAAACTGGCTGAGGAGATGAGAGCCCGCCACCAGGCTGTGCCTCAGTTGACAGAGCAACTTCGGGATCTGGACCGTGCTTATCAGGTCGCGCAAGAGGTGTATGCGCTGCTGTCCACCAAACGGGCGCAAGCCGCGGTGTCTGTCTCTGTGGCTACCAATGCCACTTCCAGCTACAGGGTGGTTGATTATGCGGCACGCCCCGCATCGAAGAGTTGGCCTAAAGCGAGGTACTTGTACCCTTTAGCACTGATTTTTGGGTTGGTGCTTGGTGTCTTTTCCGCAGTTGTCAAGAATATACTCAATGGGCGTGTATACAGCAGACATTTGATCGATGGGGTAGCGGAGTATCCGTTGCATGCCACTTTGGCCATGAATGTGGCCAAAAGAGGGGAAGGGGCCTTTAGGGTTCTATACGCAAAAGGGGCTGAAAGTGTTTAGTTGGTTAACCGATGGCCAGGCAGGGCTAGGTATCGAAGAGTCTGCAAATAAGATCACGGCGCCTTATCAGCATCTCGCCTTGCAGCTCAATCATGAGCAGAGAAGGACGGATGATAGCCGTGCTCTCCTGCTGGTTAGCCCTGATCAGTCCGTTAAACAGGCTGCGGAAGCTGTTTTAGAGATAACGTCCAGTCTCGCAAAAGTGCTTTGCAGCCCTGTATTGCTGATTGATCTGTGCATAGAGCATTCAGTTTTGGCAAATATGCTCTCCGTTTCTCCAGGCCGGGGGTTGCGTGAAAAGCTGCAAGATCAGTCGATTTCATTAGGTGAGACTGTTCTAGGCACCTCTGATCCGAATATATACTTTTTACCGGCGGGGCTGGATCGCAGTCAGTTTTCCAATGGTATCAATAATAAACATGATGTGGTGAACATAGGGCCTCTTTTAAAGGAGACCAAAGAGAGGTATGCGTATACCGTGCTGTTTGGGGGTTCTATTTTAAATGACCCTATCTCTTTAGCTGTTGCACCCCACGTTGGCCGGGTATTACTGACCGTTGTTGAAAATAAGACGTCTATTGCAGATCTGAAGGCTTCGCATAAGAGTTTTCAACTCAGTAGAGTAAAAAATGTTGCCCATATTTTACTACGCTGATCTGTTCAGTTTATTCCGATATCAAAACTGGATAGATGGAGTAATGGCGTACCACCTGATTTTGAAAATGGGCTGCCTTAAAGCCGGGCACTGTTTCGCCTGAAATAGTATTGATCAGAGGCTCCCTCGTTTACTGCCTTGGATAACAGAGTGGGATTATCATCTACACAGCGTGACGGTATTTCGACGATAGTCGCCATTTTGTTTGGCTTCTCCTTGAGCGTGATGCTGGTCGGGCTTGGGTTGGCAGGTGGTATGCGGCTGTTTGCCGTGGTTTGTGGTGTCTCGGTATTTATTCTTGCAGCCATTGTATCTGGAAACCCGCGTCTGCTGATTCTTTGGGCCTTGATCTTTTCCCTGCCCATGGCCTTGAGTAAGCACTTTGGCGAGATTGCGTATAAGGGGGGAGGGGAGCAGTCATTTCGCATAGAACTCTACGATATCTTTGTCGGTCTTCTTCTGATTTTTCAGTTAAGAGATGCCTTGGCGAAAAAAATAGAAGGGCTCTATATACCTAGGGTTATCTGGTTCTGGATAGCGATAATGCTAATTGGTGTTATGGATATTATCCAGGGGCCATGGAGAACATACAGTGCACAAGAGCTGGTGCGCATGGCAAAAGTTATGCTGCTATTCATTGTGCTGGTCAATGAACTGAAGACTACCGGGCGTTTTAAACAGTGCATTCCCCCGCTTGCGTTTGGCATGATACTGCAGTCTTCCGTGGGTATTGCGCAGTATCTCAAAGGTGGACTGCTGGGGCTCGAAATTCTTGGGGAGACGACCGCTCACACCATCACAAATCTGGCGAAAACTTCAGTAGAGGGGGCGGCGGTTTTCCGCCCTAGCGGTTTGCTGCTGCATGCCAATATTTTTGGTATCTATCAAGCCACGGTATTGCCGTTTTTGATTGGTGGATTTTTGTTGAGCCGGGACTTTGTCTACAAGGCGTTTCTGATGTCAGCCTCTCTGCTGGGTGTGGTGGGGTTACTGTTGTCGCAATCGCGGGCGGCTTGGGTGAGTTTTGCGCTGGAGTTCATGGTTTTGATGGCGCTAATGCTGGTGCATCGACGTATGGTAAAACGCATTGTCGTCGCCATGGTAGGCGCAACAGTCGCCGTGGCTGTTGTGCTCGTTATGTATGCCGATAAAATTATTGCCCGCCTGTTTCATAGTAAGGCTGATGCGACGGTAGGGAGAGATGTCTTTTTAGGGGATTTTTATCGGTTGATATCCGATCACTGGCTGTTTGGCGTGGGCCTTAATGCCTACACCATGGAGGTTCAGCCTTACCTCAGCTTCTCTATCGATGTTTATGATAACTGGGTTCCTCCTGTTCATAATATCTATTATTTGTGGTGGGGCGAGACCGGAATATTTGGCCTGGCGTTGCATCTGTTGCTTTGGGTGGGGATTTTTTTGACAGCAATTAAAAACCTGAAAATCAAGAATGACGTGCTGTTTATGTTCAATGCCGCCTGCCTTGCAGCGATGGTAGGGTTTTTCTTTGATGGATTTCTTGGCTTTGCACTGCGTGTCAATCAGCCCCAAAGAATGTATTTTCTCTTTGCCGCATTTGTGTTTGCCACCTACTATTGGCAGATAGCTCAAGCGAAGTATCAGGCTAAATCTGCCGCATCACAATAGAAGGTGCACCGGCTTGCTATTCAAGTGGTATTTCAAGCGATGTTATTGATAACGGAGGAAAGCTGTGGGTAAAGTTGTTTCCTAATCCTGTAACCATAGTATCAGAGATGGTTATCTCATCAGCTCCCCGTTTATTGAATCGAGGGTTTTCTTTGTCGGTCTTTTGAATGCCCCATTTTATCCATGGCACGTTGATCACTTTGGTTCCCGTGTGTGAATCGAGACCTTTTCCGGTGAGTTGCCATTGGGTTCCCTGGTCAGCGGTAGCAGCGTTGCTGATATTAATGTCGGCGCTGATTGCTTCATCAAAATGTTTGTTGATGACAAGAATATAGAGTGTTTCATTGTTCGGCCCCAGACTGGTGATAACATCCAGATAGGGGACGCTCTTTAGCGCATCAGACCACCCTACTTTCGGTGTGTTGAATGTAGGGCCTGTTACCTCTGTTTTGATGAGTTGGCGTCCGAAGTGCTGGGTGTACATTTGATAGGCGTAGTATCGTGCAGTTTCCTGCCACTCCGGGTCAGGGGGGAATCGGTCGTTGGCCGACGCTATCCACCCCAGGCTACTGAAGTCGTTGAGCATCCAAAATGCACTGATTTCAGTTTCTGGCGATTTGAGCAGGGCGTTAAACGTGCTTGCGCTGAATATCGCCGAGCCCAGAGTTTTGGGGTGGTCCACATATTCGCCAGCATGAAAAAACTGGAATATGGGGCCCCATTCCGTAACGGCTATGAAAGGCCTTTGGGCAGCGTCTGGGTAAACGGCTTCGAGCTGTTTCGCCTGGCGTTGTAAATTTTTTGCGATGCTGACAGGTCGTCCAAGCATTGCCCGATATACATCGCGTACGGTCTTATTGCGTTCGTCGCCCGTCAGAATGGGAGCGTAGGCATTGTGGACAGCTAGAAAGTCAATATAATCACCGGCCTTTCGAAAGAGTATTTTATTCCAGTTGGGGTAGCTTATCTGTTGATAGCTTCCTTCGTTTAGGCCTCCTATTGCACCTATCTGAATTCTTGGGTCAGCCTTTTTCATTGCCTCGGCAAATGCAATAAATCGATCGGCATACTCCTTCGGTGTGATAGTCACTTCACTGGCGTGCGGTTCAGGAGAGTTAATATACAGCTCGTTACCCACTTCCCAAAATCGAACCCTGAGTTCATCCTTGTTGACATAGCGGACCCAGTCGGCGGCCTCTTCGGGCGTTCCTGTCCCTGCATTGACCGTAATCAGTAGTTCACCACCAATGCTTTCAGCAAACGCCAGCGCTTCGTCGGTACCGAAATTGGGGCGGGTTTTGCCTACATCGCCAGCGCGATATTTCACTTTGGGACGCTGATCTCTGGGGCCTATACCATCCCGCCAGTGATAAAAATCGGCGTCGATACCACCTGGGAAGCGTATCAGTTTTATACCAAGCGCTTTAGTCAGCTGCTCTGCTTTTTTATCGACTCGATTTTTTTTCTCATCCCACAGGCCTGTTGCATTCCAGGGCCACTCAATGTTGGCGCCAAAAATTGCATCGGGGATCTGCCGGGTAATACTGTCGGCGTCGATGGTGATAGTGGCATGCAGTTGGTCTGTTCCGGTAGAGCCTTGATCAGTTGCCTCGGTTGATTTTGATATTATGCGGATATCATCAAAACTGACACTGCCGGTCTTACCTGAAACGATGAGTGACAGATAGAGTTTGGTTGATGGGTCAGTGGGGATTGTGTATGGCATCGACTTGTGTACCCACTCTCCACTATTCGATGCGTGGGAGATCCATTCGAATGGACTTGTTTTTCCATTCACCAAGGTCATTACCCCTATGAGTGCTACCGCGCCACCTCGTGCAGAGAGTTTGCCGGATATTTCCACCGTTTCCCCCAGAATGTTTTGGATGGGAATCTCCTGGGCAATCGACAGTGGATGTGCTTCATCATTAGCGCTGGTGGGTTTCATGCGGATAGCATGGTTGTCCAAATACTTTCCATATTTGACCCGTACTATTTTTCCTTTATTGGCCGTTTGATTGAGATCGCGATACCACTGCTCATGTGCATTTGATCCGCGCATCTCAAAACCTGGATTGACTACCAGATTGATTCCGTTGGCGGTGTTCTCCATTGCAACAGTGTTCCCAGACAGAAGTAATATGGATATAAGAGACGCGAATAAAAACAGCGACTTTACTGCGCGGGTCATAAGCATATTTCAGGTACCTGATGTAATCGTCTTTACAGCATAGCCGTATAACAGGGGGCTGCCAAGCTGGAAACAGTGGTACTTATTTTTTCAAAAATACGGTATGTTACGATTACTTTCTGGCGGCCTGGAGTAGTTGGTGACGTCTATGGTTTTGGGGAAACGGTAATTCAAGGATCGTCACCAATGAGTGAAAATGCAGTCGATAAATCGGAAGCGCGATTAGCATGTGATGATGGGCAACAGTCGCTCTATAAAAACCAAAACGTTACCAAAAAGCTATTTAGCAGCACTCTGGCTCTGGCACTAGGGCGAAATATTAATGCCTTGATGCGCCTGGTTGTTGTGAGTCTGGTGGTGCGGTGGCTGGGGGTTGACGTCTTTGGTGAATATGCCCTGCTGATTACACTTCTGACGATAATGGATTGGGTATTGGATTTTGGCACTTCTGATGTTTTTGTTCGGGAGCTGGTTAAAAATCCAGGGAAACGGGAGCGGCTTGTTCGCCTGCTGTTCGCGGTAAAGCTGATTCAAGTGCCTCTGGCAATGCTGATAATGGTCTGCGTCATGTTTGCGTTGCAGTATGATGCGCAGGTGATGCGGGCCGGTTATATTGCGCTGACCGGCCTGGCCGTTTTTTCTGGTGTAGTGGTCTATCAGGCGATTTTCAGGGCAACACTGGAGATGCACAAAAGTGTTATCGCTGAATTTATTTCGGCGATTCTGCTTATTCCCATGGTGCTTGCTGTCATCTACCTGGATTATGGTCTGTTGGGGCTGTTGGCTGCCCATACCTTGTCACGGGTAATCTATTTTCTTTTTTGTTACCTATTGGGGCGGTCTAGTGATTCGATATCGCTGCTGGGTGTGAAAAAGCAGGATGTTGTCTGGCTATTGCAGACCTCACTCGCCATAGGAGGGATTGGTTTTCTCGTGGTCTTGAACGACTCGTTGGAACTGTTGAGCCTCTCTCGTTTTGCCGCTATAGATGATGTGGCCTATTACTCTGCTTCGCAGCGTTTGGTGTGGCCGATTTTGATGGCGTTGACGGCGGTCGGGGCAACTTTCTATCCGGTTCTGACAGCGTATTGGCATGAAGACAAAGCGCGCTTTCGACAGATTTGCCAAAGCGCGGTGGATCTTATTCTGATATTGGGGTTTGCATGTCTGGCTGCCATTTACTCCGGAGCGGAGTTTTTACTCAGTATTCTCGGTGATGAACTGGTGCAAAGTGGTGACGCGCTTAGAGTTCTCATGTTGATGAGTATATTCAAGTCAATAGGAATGGTGATAGGGCCGGTGCTGTTTATCGTGAATGCGCAGAAGTTGGCGTTCTACTATGTGTCGTTTGCGGTGTTGCTAAAGCTAATATTGTTATATTTGATCGTTCCTTCCAGTGGTTTTCTGGGGGCAGCGGTTGTCTCATTCGGGGTTGAGGCCCTTGTGCTTTTACCCATCACGCTGTTTGTGGTCTATCGCTATACCCGGTTCTTTCCCACAGTGAAAGTGGCCTTCTATTCTGTCATTATCTGCCTGTTAGCAGTTTATCTCTCCACCATGTTGTTTCCGAAGGGTAGTTTTCTGGCAGGTGCATTATCGGGTATCGCTTTTGTGGTTCTCGCCTTTGTCACCGGGGTGATTAAGTTTTCAGATCTAAGGAAAATTGCAAGTCGATAATCGAGCAGGCTGTTATGGAAAGGTTTACATGGCGACAGACCTTTGCGTTGATTCGCAAGGACAAAGAGAGACTCAAGGAGCTACTGAGTTACGGCCAACAGAAGCGAAGTGCTGCTTTGCACCCATCGTTTACATGTACCTTACTTTATCGAATATCCAATCATTTATACCGCGCGGATAAGCGGTGGCTGGCGCGTATCGTTTGGCACTTCAATCTGTTATTGACAGGTGCTGATATCAGCGAACCCGCGGATATTGGAGAGGGGTTTGTTGTTCTCAACCCTCCTGGTGTCGCAATCATGGGGACAGCGGGCAAAAACTTAACAGTGATGGCTTGCGCGGGGTTGGGTGGTGAGTTGGGCCGGGGTGAGGATATTGGCGCCGGGTCAGGGCTTTGCCTGATTGGTGATGATATCACGCTTGAGCCTCATAGTGGGGTGCTTGGGCCGGTGAGAATGGGAGATCGAATACGCGTGGGGGCGGGCGTTGTTGTCACAAGGGATATACCGTCTGATACAGATGTCCTGGCCCCCAAGGCCAAATTGCTGCGTGCTAATGAGTGATATGGGTCAGTCTGTCCGGTCAGAATCGTGCCACACCTATTGCCATAGCACCCTTAAAGGTGTGTGGGCAAATGTTCAGGAGGATATTCTCCGCCATCTGACAAACTGCCCTGAGAATATTGCGCGGGGAGTATCGACCAAAAGAAAAATCAGCGCTTTTATGCGGCCCGAGTTGCTTTGTCTTTGTATCTATCGGCTTTCTCATATGCTCCACCTGCGCGGTTGGGTACGCTTGGCGAAGTTCTTTGCCCGCTTTAATCTGTTAGTGCATAAGGTATCGATCTCTCCGCAGAGTTGCATCGGTCCGGGGTGTCGGTTATCTCACCCTCCGGGTGTGATTTTTCATGGTCAGGCGGGTCGTTCTCTTACGCTTTTTTCAATGGCGGTCTGCTGCGCGGATGAGTTTCATCATCACGGTGATCTGCAGTTTGCTCCGGTTCTGGGCGATAATGTGCAGTTGGGTGGGCATGCTGTGGTGATTGGCCCGATTCAAGTCGGTAGCGATACCAAGATATCCTATCTGGTCAAGCTTGCCGAGAATGTTTCACCAAACAGTTTGGTTGTCTCCAGGGCAATGCATATCAACATTAGCCCCAGAGAGTAATCTTCTTCACTAGTCTATGATTTCAGGAAGCGGCAAGGGAACGATGAATTTCCCGGCGTATCCAAACTCTTTCCTCAGGTAGTTGATAATTTCATCCTTAAAATTCCATGCCCCGATAAGCACATAGTCAGGGTTCATTTCCATCAATGCGGAGGGGGCTACAACGGGAATTCTCACCCCTGGACATAATAGTCCTTGCTTCCTTGGGTTGGCGTCGCCAACAGCGCCCAGCAGTGTGGTATCTATGCCGCAATAGTTGAGCATGGTCATGAACTTGGCTGCGGCGCCGTATGCCAGAACCGACAGTTTGTCGGCCCTGAGCTTTTGCAGCATTGTAACCAGTTCGTCCCGCTGTCTATGTGTGTTGGCGCTGAAGTTGCGCCATCCGAAGGGGGTGTTTAGGTGGATCAGGTTTTCCAAAGAGAGCAGGGCGTGATGGTTTTCTGGAGTTGGGTGTTCTGTTCGCCTCACTTCGCACAGTATTGAGCCGCCATTCATGTCTACGAATTGTGCGTTGACTATCTTCATGCCGTAGCGGGCTAAAAGATTGCTTGTGGACCCGACAGTAAGATACGAGAGGTGCTCATGAAAAATAGTGTCGTACTGTGTTTCATAGTTGAGCATAAAGGCGTAGGGCATCTCGAGAATCATCACCCCGTCAGGCGGCAGCAGTTCATCCATACCCTCTACCAGGTCTTGAAGCTCGCTGGAGTGACCCAGAACATTGCGCGCCACTATCACATCCGGTTGACGCTTGGTCTCAATAATATGGCGGGCCACCTTTTTACCGAAAAAGTCGCGAATAGAGGTTAGGCCTCGATTGTCTGCCTCTTCGGCAAGATTTGATGGATCGACACCGAGAATATCGAAACCGGCATCACGGTAGTGTTCCAGAAAGAAACCGTCGTTGCTTGCGATTTCGACCAGGAACGGTTTTTCATGGTGACTATTGACGCCGAACTCCACCCAGAGATGTTCGGACAGCCACTCGGCATGCTTTTTCGCGCTTGATGATGTTGAGGTTACCCAGAGGTAGTTGCTGAATAACTTCTCCCGGGGCATCTCATCCTTGATCTGAAGGAGGTCGCAATCCTGGCACATCACGAGTGACAAGGGCCAGATAAACTGATCATCTTGATCGGTCGGCTCCTTAACAAATGCATTCGCCAATGGGAGTTCTCCCATATCCAGTATCATCTTGTGGTTTTGGCTGTTACATGCACGACATTTGAATTCGTGGTTGATCATGATATGACTTTCCCGTTCAAGAGGTTGCGGAGGTCCATTTCAGTCCTTGCTGTTGAGCCGATGCGGTATAGCGCTCGATCTGTCGAATCAATATCGGATACATGTCAGCTTCAGGGTTTTCGTAGTAGTGCTTGTACCACTCGACAATGTTGTCCAGTGTCTCTGGTACGGACCATAGCGCGTGCCAGTCAAGAGAGTGGTGGGCCTTTGCGCAATCCAGGCGCAGTAGTTGAGACTCTGCACCGGAGTGGTCTTCCTCTATCTTCAGTTTTGAGTGTTGTGTGGGCCAGCGTTCATATATGGCCTCGACTATCTGTTTGACGGTCCATATTTCGGTGTCCAGTGGGCCAAAGTTCCATTCCGATGCGTAACGCTCGTCGTTATTGGCCAGCAGCGACCCCAGCCATAGATAGCCGCTTAGTGGCTCAAGAACGTGTTGCCAGGGGCGTGTGGCGTTGGGGCTGCGTATGACAATATCCTGGTTGCTCGATATCGCTCGCATGGCATCGGGTATGATGCGGTTTACCGCCCAGTCTCCTCCGCCTATTACATTGCCGGCTCTGACTGATGCGATAGGAAGGTTTTTACCTCTGTTTGCGGTTGTTTGAAAACTCTTCCCCATGTAACAGGAGATGACGTGCTCGGCGCAGGCTTTACTGGCGCTGTAGGGGTCGTGTCCGCCCAGTTCATCTGTCTCACGGTATCCCCATACCCAGTTTTGATTCTTGTATGACTTGTCGCTGGTGACTGCGATAAGCGCTTGTACTGAATCGCAACGTCGAGCCGCTTCAAGCACCTGTACTGTGCCCATGACATTAACATCGAAAGTCTCAACCGGGTCCTCGTAGGAGGTCC
>JAKSCN010000562.1 GCA_022360595.1 Chromatiales bacterium | reverse complement strand
ATTATTGTGGTGAAAATGGCTGAGCTCTGTTTGATCACACCGCCCATCGGTTTGAACTGTTTTGTGGTGGCCGGTGTGCGTCCCGAGTGCACAGTGCAAGATGTCTTCCGGGGTTGCACACCCTTTTTCATCGCCGATGTGCTCACCATCGCGGTGCTGATATCACTGCCCCAGATTGTGCTGTGGCTACCCGGGTTGATTGGCTATACCTGATTAGGGCCTGTTAACAGGCCCTGGGCGAGCGGCGGCTGTAAGCAAGCGCCAGCAACAGCAGACCACCCAGCAGCATCGGCAGAGTCAGCAGTTGCCCCATAGTGAACCAGTCGAAAGCAAGATAGCCGATATGGGCGTCGGGCATACGCACCAGTTCGACTAGAAACCGGAACGTACCATAGCCCAGCAGAAACAGCCCCGACACCGCCATCATCGGCCGAGGTTTGGCGGAATAGAGCCAGAGGATAGCGAACAGCACCACACCCTCCAATACCGCTTCATAGAGCTGGGAGGGGTGTAGCGGTGGGGTCATCACTGTCCCGAGCGGCAGTTGCAGCTTATCCTGGCAGAGATTCCAGAAACGTTCGCAGGAGACCTGCATCGCCCAGGGCAGATCACTCGGACCACCCCAGAGTTCACCGTTGATGAAATTACCCAGACGGCCTGTCCCCAGCCCCACGGGAATCAGGGGCGCGATAAAATCGGTGCTTTGAAAAAAGCCTTTATCGTAGCGGCGCCCAAACAACCACATCGCCGCCAGCACACCGAGCAGACCACCGTGAAAGGACATCCCGCCTTCCCAGATGCGAAACAGCATCAGTGGGTCCTGCACCAGATCGGCGAAGCCGTAAAAGAGGATATAACCCATCCTACCGCCCAGCACTACACCGAGAACAATATAGAACAGCAGATCGTCCACCTCTCTGGTGCTCCAACCTGAATCGGGGCGAGAGGCCCGCCAACGCCCCAACGCCCAGCCTCCCAAAAAGCCTACCAGGTACATCACACCGTACCAGTGAATCGCCAGGGGGCCGATTGAGAGCGCGACAGGATCTATTTGTGGATAGGTCAACATGGGGCGCTATGGTATCACAGAGCCGTGAAGGGCAGACGCATTGAGATACCTCTCCAACCAAAAACTATCTGCGACCTTTACTTTTCCGTGCTTTGCAGAACCACCCCACCTCAAACTTGAACTACTTCACGCATTTTCACCATCCTTGTTCAATCACGTGAATCAGTAGACAGTTTTTCAAAGTATTTAAAGTCTTCTTAAGTATCCCTACTTATAGTTAAAACCATACCGATGCAGCTACGAACATGAAGAGTGGGCTAGATTTACCGGTTCACCAATACCAACCTCCCCTTCTTCGGCAAAAAAGGATATTGAACGAACAGAAGAGTCCAGATAAACACCCCATTCCCGCTACAGCCACACCCGTGAGGAAGTAAAGCGCTCTTAGTGGGAATGTACCCTAGGCCCCTTCCTGTGCAGACGCCGTTCTGCACGGGGATTTTTTTGTCCGCAGTATTAAAGCAACCCGATAAGACCGATCAGCAACAGCCCTAAAGCCAGCTTCCCCACCATCTGCCAGCGCCGCTCAACCCTTACCCGCCGGCACTTTCGCTGCATGATCAACTGTTGCAAGCGCTCACCGGCATCCGTGCCAACCAAATCAGGATGCAGGTAGACACAATCATGGCTCAACCCATCGGCCTCAATACCGGCAATCGCAGCCATCTGATCACTGCGGTAGAGGTGGCTCTCCAGGTCAACCAACCGCCATCGTAGCAGTTCATGCGCGTGCATGAGCGCCGCCGACACGTCATAAAACCGGGCTATATAACGGATAGAAACCTTGTCATCCTCAGCCACCTCCGGATGAGGCAGATTGTTGGAAACGGCCCACCGAACCAGTCCCGGATAGGCTTTGTGGGTTTCTAAATAGAGATAGCCTGCCCGCATCACCCCTCCCGTAATAAACAGCTCCTAGTAAAAAATAGTCAATAAATACCGGCACCGTAAGAGATACATAGCGTCTCATAGGAAATATTCCCCTATAATCACTCGCAAGGAATAAATTCCTAAAAATAGAAAAAAGCGCTTAAGAAACAGATTTTTCTGCCGATCTATTCAGCGTTGGGAAATGGATAACAAAAAATGCAGGTTATAGATGAGTATCGAAAATAGCGAAATACCGACTACCTTGGGGTTACGCATGCGAATGCGCCGCCAGGAGAAGGGTTGGACACAGGAGCAGTTGGCTTTACGCGCAGGTACCAATCAGGCTGTCATCCAGAAAATTGAGAATGGCAAGAGCCTGAGACCACGAAAGATCGACCAGATAGCCGCTGTACTGGAGGTCAACCCAGCATGGCTCATGTTTGGTGAAAAGCCGACGCCAACTGTATCGAACGAGGCGTTGCAAGTGGCGCAAGCCTGGGAACAGCTAACCGAGCCTGATAAATCCCGTTTACGTCAGGAAATAATGCACCTTGCCTAGGGCCTGTTAACAGGCCCAGCAGGCAGATTGCCTGTCCCCTCCAGTTAAAACGAAGGCAGCGCCCGGAAGTAGAAGGTCTTCAGATACGCCGTCTCCGGCATCGCCGGATGCACGGGATGGTCAGGCGCCTGATAGCCCTGCTCTAGCAATTGTAAACTCCTGTCGGTATGACGCCCCGCCTGTTGAACCACCTGCAGCAGCGCATCAGCCGACATGTGGTGAGAGCAGGAGGATGAGACCAAAATGCCATCTTTGGAGAGCAACTGCAGAGCCAGCTGATTCACCCGGCGGTAGGCCAGCTCCCCCTCTTTTAGATCCTTACGGCGCTTTATAAAAGCGGGTGGGTCAACCAGCACTACATCGAAACGTTGGCGCTCGGCGCGCAGTTCACGCATCACCGCAAAGGCGTCACCCAGGTGTACATGAAAACGCTCACTGACACCGTTCAGTGCCGCATTGTTAGCCGCTGCATCCAAAGCGGTACGCGAGGCATCGACGCAAGTGACTTCTGCAGCCCCCTGGATAGCGGCCTGCACCCCCCAGGCCCCCACATAACTGAATACATCGAGGACACGCGCCCGCTTCACATAAGGCATCAAACGCCCCCGATTGAACGCCTGATCATAAAACCAGCCGGTCTTCTGTCCAGTGCTCGCAGGTACCTGAAACGGCAGATTGTGCTCACGCAGATCCAGGGTTTCGGGGAAATCACCTCCCACACTCTCGGTATAGCGCTCCAGGCCTTCGGATTCGCGAATCGCCCCATCGTTGCGCAACAGCACGGCTTGAGGCTTCAACACTTTCTCCAGGGCAGCCAGAATATCCTCCTTGATCGCTTCCATGCCGGCCGTGGTGATCTGTACCACCAGATAGTCACCGTAGCGATCAACCACCAGCCCAGGTAGTCCGTCACTTTCACCAAACACCAGCCGATAGTGCGGCGTCGCGTAAAAACGCTGGCGCAACGCCAGGGCGATCTTCAGACGATGTACGATGAGAGAGCGGCTCAATGGATGCGCTTTGTCACGACTCACCAGGCGCGCACAGATCAGTGAATGTGGATTGACATAACCACTGCCGATCCACTTGCCCTGGTGATTCAGTACATCAACCGGTTGTCCTGCTTCAAAGTCTTTCAATGGCGTCGCGTTGGTATCCACCTCATTGCTATAGATCCAGCAGTGGCCAAAACGCAAACGGCGATCTTGGTTCTTTTTCAATTGCAGTGGGGCAGAGTTCATGGTGGGCACCCTTCGGTTTCAATTCGGGCGGGAGGATAGCAGATTTGCCTTATTCATGCTGTCTAACAGCACTGACCATCGGTTTATCGAGCTATATAGTAACCTTTACCCCCTTGTATGGGTTAGGATTTATGGATAGCAACCGATTATCGGAGCTTTACATAATGACAACAGCCAGCCAAATCAAGACGGGAGTCGGGTGGCTGATTTTCGTCAGCACCCTACTCCAAACCAGCGGACTGTTCAGTGCAGAGCAGACAACCACCTACGTCACCATCGCTCCCCTGAATAGCCAGATCTTCTACCCGAGCCTGAGCGCCCCGGGAACCACCGTGAGCCTGAATGAGAGCCGCATCAGCGCCGAAACGGCCGGCCGGATTTTGGCGCTCCATGTCCGAGTCGGAGATCGGATCGCCAAAGGCGGGCTGCTCGCTGAGCTGGATTGCCGCAGCAACCGGGCACTGCTGCAACAGAACGAAGCCGCACTGCAGGCAGCGGAAGCCCGGGAAACGCTGGCCCAGCGCCAATTCAAGCGCAGCCAATCCCTGCGTAAAAGCAGAAGCATGTCAGAAGAACTCTACAACCAGCGCGAGGCAGACGTCGCCACCACTAAAGCTGATCGACTGGCACAACAGGCCCGGCTTGCCGAGGCCCGCCTCAATGTCGAGCGATGCAACCTATATGCCCCCTTTGACGCACTGGTTTTAGAACGCCTCGCCAACCAGGGGGAGTGGGTCACAGCCGGTCAAGGCATAGTCCGACTCCTGGATAGCCAGCAGCTTGAGGTCTCTGGACAGATACCGCTTACCCACATCAACTCCCTGGCGCAGGCAACCGATATCATCTTTGAAGATAATCTCGGCAACTACCCGCTACAGCTAAGGGCACAGCTACCTGTCATTGCCAAGCGCAGCCGTAATCAGGAGGCCCGTCTGCTGTTCACTGGGCAAAAAGCGTTGCCGGGCAGCAGCGGCCGAATCACCTGGTCCAGCCCCATCCCCCATCTACCGGCCGATATTCCCGTACGGCGCGGTAATCAGATTGGCGTGTT